>DAHUYY010000015.1 GCA_027306845.1 Vulcanimicrobiota bacterium
ATAACCGCGGTCGTGGAGCTCGGCGAAAAGAAAGATCGGTTCGCGGTCCATCTTCGCAACGAGCACGCCCTCCGGGGCAAGGCTTTCGAGCGCTGCAAGAATGCGCATCATCGGTTCGGGTGGAGAGAGCCCACGGTTATCGAGTTTCACGATGCTCGATTTCGGTTCCACGTTCGCCCTCCGTGGTGAAAAGATAGCGTGCTGCGAGCCGCGCGATAGCGACAACGGCCGCTATTCCGCCCACTGCATAGAGATCGAATCCGATCTGCGCCGACCGCGACGCCAACGGCATGAAGGCAGCCGCTGCCGGAGCGCCTATCGCCATGAGGATGAGTGCGCCGTATGCAAGCGGGAGATCGACGGCGCTACCAAGCGCCGGCAATCGTGCGGCGGGAAGGCGCGCTTTCGCGCTCTGCCAGGTAAGAAAACCGACGATTTTATACGCGTACCCGAGAATCGTTATCGATAACCAGCCGAGGATTGCAAGAACGATCGCCGGTGGAAATAATGCGGGAAACCACGTGCCGACGAATGCGACGATCGCCGCGCCGATTCCGAAGAGCCACGCGACGCGACCGTACTGCAGGCTCACATCGAGGCGAGCGCGCAAGCGCGAGGAGAGCGTCTTGAGGTGTTGTGCACCGATGGCCACGCATGCGAGGACGATCGTCGCCAGCCCGATGCGCGTGCCGATCGCCGAACCCGCGAACGATACTGCGGCGACAAGGATTCCCAGCGCCGCCGTCCACGCCGCTCCCCATCTCCCATAGCCGTCGGCGTGCGCGATGGCAAACATCGGCACGAATCGATAGGAAATCGTAACGACGAGCATGCCGGCGAAGCCGCCTATTGCAAGCATGGCGTGAACCGGGGCGATGGCGAGAAAAGAGAGCCCCCACATTCCGCCGAGTTGCCCGGCCATCGCCGCGCCGATTCCGCCGGCGGAAAAAAACGCAGCGAGTGCAAAGGCGAGCAGTGCGCGCGTACGGCCTTCATCTCGCCCAGAAGCGAGGCGAAAAATGCTCCATGCTACCCAAAGCGTTGCACTCGTCGCGAGGACGACGGCAGCTGCGGCGAAACTCGGCGCACCATAAAAGCCGGCGACGAGCAATATGAAGCCGGCGGCGAAGCACGATGCGATGACCGGCACGATCCCCCCGCGCGCGTTCGGCGCGTGCGTCAGCACGGGGAGCAGTTGATTGAGCGCGCCGACGGCGGTAAGGACGACGAACGCCGCAAATGCGTGGAGCGCACCGAACGTCGGGCCGGTGGTGACGACGAGAACGCAACCCGTCACATAGAACGCCAGCGCAACGGCGATTGCGAATTCGCTGCCGCGTGGATCGTTACGGAGCGAGGCTTCGCCGATCACGGCGTTCGCGTAAAGAGAATCCGCCATTCATCGGGAGCCACCTCATCGGCGGTGTACGCGAATCCCAATTTTTTCATGACGCCGAAAAGGGGGATCGGTTCGAAGGAGTTCACGAGGAGGAAGGCGTCGCCGGGTTCCAGGGAATCGACGGCATCCATGATTGCCTGAAACGGCTCCTCTCCGCGGTCGTGAAAGGGGCGGACATCGAGTTCGATCGTGCGCGTCGGCATGGATCGATTCTACCGCTTCCCGGCGCCGGTGGGATTGACCGGGGTTATAGGCGCTCGGGGAGCGCCCCGGCCCGCCGGGGGAGGCGCCCGCTTCGGCCGTCGCCTGCCGAAGAAGCCGTAACGGCACGCCGCGCCAGGCGGTACTCTATGGTGGCTATGCCTGAGAAACAAAGAGATATCGTTTTGGTCGGCGCGGGCATCATGAGCGCCACATTTGCCGCGATGCTCAAGGAGCTCCGCCCCGATATGAAGGTGGAGATCTTCGAAGCGCTCGATTCGGCGGCCCAAGAGAGTACCGACGCGTGGAATAACGCCGGTACCGGGCATGCCGCGCTCTGCGAACTCAATTATACGCCGCAGAACGCCGACGGCAGCGTCGGTATCGCACGCGCGCTTGCGGTAAATACGCAGTACGATCTGTCGCGCCAGTTCTGGGCCTACATGGTGCGCAAGGGAGCGATCGGAGCGCCGGAGTCGTTCATCCACGACGTGCCCCATATCAGTTTTGTGTGGGGCGACGATAACGTTGCGTTTCTACGCAAGCGGTTTGAAGCGATGAGCGCGCACCATTGTTTCCGCGGCATGGAATATAGCGAAGATCGCGCCGTGCTCGAACGTTGGATGCCGTTAGTGATGGAAGGGCGCTCGCCTTCGCAGCGCGTCGCGGCGACGCGCATGTCGACCGGCACCGATGTCGACTACGGCGCACTAACGCGCGCCCTGCTCGCTCACGTGCAAACGTTGCCCGGCGTCGATATCTCCTACTCGCATCGCGTGACCGATCTGCATCGCACCTCCGACGGCGGTTGGGAGGTCAGCGTGCGCGATGCGAAGAGCGGAGCGCTGCGTACCGTCTCGACGAGTACGGTTTTTCTCGGCGCCGGCGGCGGCGCGCTCTCGTTGCTGCAACGGTCGGGCATCAAGGAAGGGAAGGGCTTCGGCGGCTTCCCGGTGAGCGGAATCTTCTTGCGTTGCGACGACGAAGCGGTCGTCGACCGTCATCTCGGCAAGGTCTACGGCAAAGCATCGGTCGGCGCACCGCCGATGTCCGTGCCTCACCTCGATACGCGCTTTATCGATGGGAAACGCTCGCTACTCTTCGGCCCGTACGCGGGTTTCTCGACGAAATTTCTCAAGCACGGCTCCTACGGAGATCTCCTCGGATCGCTCAAAAACGATAATCTCAAATCGATGCTCGCCGTCGGTCGCGATAATTTCGATCTGACGAAATATCTGGTCGGCGAAGTGCTGAAATCAAAAGCGAGCAAGTACGCATCGTTGCGCGAGTATTTTCCCTCCGCCGATCCCAAGGAATGGGAATTTATCGTCGCAGGGCAACGCGTGCAGGTTATCATGCCCGACGCAACGCGCGGCGGGAAGCTGCAGTTCGGCACCGAGATCGTCTCCGATAGCGAAGGTTCGCTCGCTGCGGTTCTCGGCGCGTCGCCGGGCGCATCGGTCGCCGTCGCGGTCATGCTCGACGTCATTAAGCGCCTCTACGGCGGTTCGCTCGAAGCGTGGAAGGCTGCGATGACCGAGATGCTGCCGTCGTACGGGCGCTCGATCGCCGACGACGCGGCGCTCTGTGAGAGCGTGCGGGCCGATACCGCCGAAGCGCTCCACCTCACGACGATCTAGAAATGCAGCGGGGTACCGGCCATGCGGCCGATACCCCGGTCCTTTCTGCGAGCGAGCCGGTTCGAGGCGTCCGCTACTGTCCTTGCCCGAGCGAGAAGCCGGGGACGCCGTCGAAGGTGTAGAGCCCTTCGCACTTAATCGTTTCGAGCCCAACGGCTTCAACCGCCGCCATCAAACGCGCGATCGCGGCGCCGTCGACGCGCGCGTCGCTCTGAAAGCGACAGCGCCAATGGTCGACGCAGCGCGTTGAATCGCTGGCGCGCGGCCATACCTGCGTGCCGCGATTGGTGATCATCGCGAGTTTCATCGGTCGCGCGTCGAGGGCGAGGAGCCGCTCGGCGAGTCGTTCGGGCTTTCCTTCGTTCCAATCGATGAACATATCGACGCCGACGCGCACCTTTTCCGGCGTCGTTGCGGCTTGTGTGTCGACGTGCATTTCGGGCAGGGTGCAGCGACCGATCTCCGGCGACGACAGGCGTTGCGGAGCTCTGCCGAGGCGTTCGATGACGGCCGAGGCAAAATCGGCGGTGCCGACGCAACGCGAGCTCTGCGCGCCGAAGATATCGCGCGTATGGATGCCTTCCTCGATGGTGCAGAGCCACGCATCCTGAATTCGCTTAGCGATGGTGCCTTGCCCGACATGGCCGAGCAGCATGACCGCCGCGTTGAGGAGGCCGGAGGGATTGGCGATACCTTGGCCGGCGATATCGGGCGCGGAACCATGGATCGCTTCAAACATCGCGATCTCGTCGCCGATATTCGCCGAGCCCGCCATGCCGACCGACCCGCAGAGTTCGGCTGCGATATCGGAGAGAATATCGCCGTAAAGATTCGGCAGCACGACGACGTCGAAGCGCTCGGGCTGCGTTGCCAGGCGGGCCGCGCCGATATCGACGATGAGATGTTCGTTTTCGATATCGGGATACTCGCGCGCAATCTCCGTGAAGACGCGATGGAAGAGCCCATCGGTAATCTTCATGATGTTATCTTTCGTGAAACAGGAGACGCGTTTGCGCCCATGTGCGCGCGCATATTCGAAAGCGTAGCGCACGATGCGTTCGCTACCGCTGCGCGTGATGAGCTTGAGGCACTGCGTGACGTCGGCGGTCTGCCGATGCTCGATGCCGCCGTAGACGTCTTCCTCGTTCTCGCGAACGATCACCATATCCATCGCCGGGTGGAGCGTCGGCACGAACGGGGCCATCGCGCGCGCCGGGCGGACGTTAGCGTAGAGGCCGTACATCTTGCGGATCGTGACGTTGAGGCTCTTATAGCCGCCGCCTTGCGGGGTCGTGATCGGTGCCTTCAGCAGCAGCCTTGTCGCCGAGAGGGTCTCGAGCGCCTCGTCACCGATGCCGCTGGAGAGCCCGGAGCGGTAGACGCGCTCGCCGATCTCGATCGGCCGCGGCTCGATCTTCGCGCCGGCCGCCTGGAGGACGGCGAGCGTCGCCTCCATGATCTCGGGGCCGATGCCGTCACCATGGGCGATGGCGACCGGAACGGAGGTTCGTGGCTCGGAGAGCGTCTCGGTTGCAAGCACGCGGGGAGGCTCCTTCTATGAAATATAATGCATGAAAATGGTTTCATATATGGTATAACAGGCAAAGCAACGAGGGTCAATACCTAAAGCGGCGGCAAAGGAGAAAATCGATGGATGCTCGGTCGGGTTGGACCTTTTTGAGCAACCACGCGCACGTAACGGTTGCTCTGGCACAGAACCCCGAGTTGCGCTTGCGCGACCTCGCCGAGCAGGTGGGGATTACCGAACGTGCCGTCGCCCAGATCGTCGTCGATCTCGAGGCCGCCGGCGTGATCTCGCGCGGACGGGACGGGCGCCGGAACGTCTATACCGTCCATCGCGGCGTGCCGCTGCGCCACCCGCTCGAGAAACATCGCGCGGTCGGCGATATTCTCAACGTCGTCGTCGGCGAAGTGTAAGGCGCAAGCGAAAGAGGCCGCCGGATCTCCGGCGGCCTCTTCGATCGAGCGTGCTCGGGGCGACGCCCTAGGAGCGGTAGCCGAAACTCACGACGACCGTCGGTGGGGCCATCGGCATTCCGACGAAGACCCCGTTGGGAAACGCGCCGAACGACGAGCTATTGTATTCGTAGACGTTCGCGCGCTCGTTGAGGAGGTTGTAACCCGAAAGGGTGATCCCAAAACCCTTATCGCGGGCGGGCTCCCAAGTAATATTCGCATCGAGCGTGCGATAGGAACGCAGCTGCGTCATCGACGGAGCCGCGGTGACGTTGTCGAAAATCGTTTGGGCTCCAACGATTCGGTAATCCGCGTATCCGCTAAAGTGCGGTGCCGCAAACGAGGCTCCAATGTTGTAGAGATGGTTAGGAACGTAGGGAACGTTTGTCCCCGCGCTGACGTGGGAATTGGAGCCGCTGGTGTAGGCCGTCGTATAGTATGCGGCATTTTGCGATGCATTGACGAAACCGAAGAGCCCGTCGCTGCCTTGCCCCGGTGTGAGACGAACGTGCGAAATGCCGAGCTCGACGCCGCTGTAGCGAGAGTTTCCCGCGTTGGTAATAAGCGTGATTGCGCCCGACGCAACCGAGGCCGCCGCCTCGGTCGGTGTCTGTCCGAGCGCATTTTCATAATAAGAGAGCGGCGCGGGTGCCTGGGAGAAGGTGTTGTTGAAGTTATCTCTATAGATGCCGGCCGACCAGCGATAGCGTGCGTTATCGCCGCGCAACCCGAGGTCGAAATCCGTCGATTGCTCCGGCTGAACGACCAGCGGGGCGACCTTTCCGGTTACGGAATCGATGACGTCGTTGTAGTAGGCGCTAATCTCCGGCGGCTTGAAGTCCGTTCCGGTTCCGAGATAGGCGACCAGATTTTTTGAAAAACGATAACGAAGGCCGAGCGACGGTTCGAAAAACGCATAGGAGTTTCCGACGCTAAATGTTTGGGAGTAGAAGTACCCAACGTAGGGAGTCAGGCTCTCGGTCGTGACCGAGTCGAAGCGCAGCCCCGGTTCTACGAGCAATTTGCCGACGCGGTAGGTATCTTCGGCGTATTGCACGATCGAGTTGCGATTTCCGGGCTGATCCCACGCATCGTTGTACGTGATTTGCGGGGCGAAGCCGAGCGTCGGCCCCCAATACTCGGCGCTCTCTTCATGGCCGTGTACGTACTGCCATCCGAATTTCAACGTGTTTTTATCGGATGTGTAAAAAGTCGAACGCGCGACAAAGCCGAGCCGCTGGTCGCTGTTGTGATAAAGATGGTATGCAAAATCCGCGGCATTCGGAGATATCGTTCCGCTCATCCAACTCTGCGCGAAAGTCGGTGAAAAAGGCGAGTTTGGAAGATACGAAATCGTCGGATCGGTATACGACGTGCGTGTATAGTCGGTAAGATAGCGGAAGAACGTGAGCCGCGTCGCGACCTCGGGGCTCCACTGCTTCACGAAGTCGACGAGATCGAGATTCGTGTGGGCGATGTTGTAGGAATACGTTTGATCGACCGGCCACTGAAACGCGATGCCGTTGGTTGCAATTGACGAACCGGGGATCGCGTCGTTCGGAACGTCGTGCGGAACGTAGCCGTTGTTACGATCGTCATTATAAATAAACCGAAGGAAGCCGGTGTGGCGGAAAACGGGGACGATGAGGTTCCCGTAGATGTAATGGTTCCAATCGGGAACATCGTTTTGGAAGCCACGATAGTAGCCGGTTCCGGTGCCGAGCACCGCGCGAACGCCTGCTGCATTCGCTCCGGTATTAAAAATTGCATCGCCGCCGCTGCCGGCGTTGTAGACCATTCCGAAAGAGCGTTTGAAAGCCGGGTCGAGCAAGTGATAGGCGACGCTGCCGCCGAGTGAATCGATCGAAGTGTGCTCGGGATCGTTGACACCGCGGTAAACGTTGACGCTCTCTACCAGAGGCGTGACGAATGCGGTTGCATTTCGCTGCGAAGCCGAATTCGTGACGCCGCCGTTGAAGAGGCCGTTGAGCGGAACGCCGTCGAGCGTCTCGCCGAATTGCCCACCGTTGAATCCGCGGAACGAAAGGTGCGTGCGGACGAGCCCGGAGCCGCCGAATGAAAAAGCTTCGACGCTCGGCGAACTATTGAGGATACTTTGAATGCTGGAGATCGGGCCGGCATGCTTGATGACGTCGCGGCCGATCACCGAGCCGCTAAACGGCGAGAGATATTGCTGCTTTCGCGACCGAGAGGCGCGGTTTGCCTTTGCGCGCACGCGGATAATCGTGCGTAAGGCGGCGGGTGATGGCGAGGGGGAGGGTGTCGGCGCCGCGCTCGCTCGGGTGCCGACGCCGGCGAGGGCAACTCCAAAAGCGCCGGAGAGAATGAGGCTTCGTCGGACCGCTCGCAGATCGGGACGTGGGGTCATGCCTTCCTCCTGAAGAAACGGATGCGGATGGCCTAGTCTACCAAAAAAGGATTAAGAACGAGTTGTCGGCTCGCGAAAAAATCCGGCTTGCTTGCTCCGGAGGGGGGATATATATGAAATGGACGTTTGAGCCGGGGCACAGCGCCGCGGAATTTTGTGCGCGACACATGATGGTGACCTGGGTGCGCGGATCGTTCAAGAACGTCGAGGGCGAGATCGAGTTCGATCCGCGACGCCCCGAGGATCTCAAAGTCGAAGCGAGGATCGACGCGCGAACCTGCTGGACCGGGGAGCCAAACCGCGACGAGCACTTACGGAGCGCGGATTTTCTCCACTGCGAAGCATTTCCAAGCATACGCTTCGCGAGCACGTCGGTCGCCCAAATCGGCCCCGTCGATTACGAAGTCGGCGGAGACCTGACGATCCGCGCGGTAACTCGGCCGGTGCTGTTGACCGTACGCTATCTCGGCAGTTGGCAGACACCTTGGTGGGAAGATGGCGTCGATCGTGGGCCCAAGGAGCGCGCCGGATTCACCGCGACCACGAGTATCGACCGATACGATTTCGGCGTCGCATGGAACGGCGTGTTGCCCGACGGCGGCATCGTCGTCGGTCGCCGCGTCGAGATCGTCCTCGACGTCGAAGGGATTCGCTGCGATGCGGTAGCAGGGAGCGGAGTAAAGTAAGCAGAGAGCTCATTCCGCGTTCTCGCAAACGTATTTCGCCGGTACGGTTCTTGCAGGCGGACGGGCTTTGCTCCGTTCGCCCGCGAACGTGCGAGGGCGACGCTTGGGAGAGTACGGGTCTGGTGGCTCGCACGGTCTTCAAAACCGCTGAGGTCGGTTCACGCCGGCTGGTAGGTTCGATTCCTACACCCTCCCGCCACGCTCCCGCATTGGTACGAGCGCGCCGCGTGGTTTTCGCGGTAGCATAGGGAACATGTACATCTCGCTCTTCGATATCTTCAAAGTCGGGTTGGGACCATCGAGTTCGCATACCGTCGGGCCGATGCGTGCGGCGGCGCTCTTCGTTTCGTCTTTGGAGACGCACGGAGCGCTCGAGCGCACGCAACGCATTCACGTCGATCTGTATGGGTCGCTCGCGCTCACCGGGCGCGGGCATGCAACCGATCGTGCGTTGCTTCTCGGGCTCGAGGGGCACCGCCCCGATGCGATCGATCCGGAGTTCGCACAGCGGCGCGTCGATGAAATGCGCGCCGAGCGTCGTCTTCTCGCCGCCGGGAAGCACGCGATCTCGTTCGACGACGCGCGTGATATCGAATGGCGCATGGATGAAGTTCTCGAACGGCACTCCAACGGCATGTGCTTCACGGCTTTCGATGAACGCGGAGAGGCGCTGCTGAAGCGGACGTATTTTTCCATCGGCGGCGGATTCGTCGAGTGCGGCGAAGAGGACGAACGGAGAGCGGTCGTGGGAGCGGGCGCGGTGCCGTATCCGTTTACGTCGGCCGCCGAATTGCTCGCGGCTGCCGAAGCGAAAAACTTCGCTATTTGGGAGATCGTACGCGCGAACGAATGCGCCCTGCGCTCCGCTGAAGAAGTGGAACGATATATCGACCGCATTCTTACCGTCATGCACGAAAGCGTCGAGCGCGGTCTGCGCACTGAGGGGATTCTTCCCGGCGGCCTCAACGTTCGTCGGCGCGCGAAGCGCATTCACGAACGCCTACACGCCAAGAGCGAGCGCGGTGCGTTCGATGCGATGGATGAAGTCGATGCCGCCGCGATGGCGGTCAACGAAGAGAATGCCGCCGGTGGGCGGGTCGTCACCGCGCCGACCAACGGCGCCGCCGGCGTGATTCCGGCAGTTTTGGAATACTACGAGCGCCACTTCGCCGGAAGCTCGCGCGAGGGGAAGGCGCGCTTCCTTCTTACCGCGAGCGCGATCGGTGCGCTCTATAAAATGAATGCCTCGATCTCCGGCGCAGAAGTCGGTTGTCAGGGCGAGGTCGGCGTTGCCTGTTCGATGGCTGCAGCGGGCCTAGTCGCCGCGAGCAACGGCAGTAACGAGGAAGCCGAGCACGCCGCCGAGATCGGTATGGAGCATAGTCTCGGCATGACCTGCGATCCGATCGGTGGGCTGGTGCAGATTCCCTGTATCGAACGCAATGCCGTCGGTGCGGTGCGGGCGATTCATGCGTCACGAATGGCGATGGCCGAAGAGGGCGAGCACCGCGTCTCGCTCGACTCCGTGATCGACGTCATGTATCGCACCGGCATCGACATGCAGAGCAAATATAAAGAAACCTCGCTCGGCGGCCTGGCGGTGGGAATCATTCAGTGCTAGGAGAATGCCCTTCGCATTATGTCGATCTCGCGCGGGCGCTTGCTCAAAACCGGTTTTGCCGGCGGGCTGCTCCTCGCGCTCTCCGCATGCGCGAAATCCGGCGGGGCGGCCTTTGAAGACGACGCTGCGGCGTATAAAGTTCTCGATGCCTCCGAACGCGGGCTTATTGCAGCGCTCGCGCCGGCCTTTCTCGCCGGCGCACTTCCGGTCGCCGACGGCGTCGTCGTTCACGATGCGCTCATTGCGGCGGTGCGTGGATTCGATGTCGCGCTCTCCGGGCTGCCGCCGATCGATGTCGCGCAGATTCGACAATTATTAGGTTTACTCGATAACCCGTTTGTCAAACCGCTTGCAACCGGGGTCTGGAGTTCCTGGAGCGATGCATCGCAAGCGACGGTAACGGCGTTTTTGAATCGCTGGCGCTATAGTCCGATC
Source organism: Vulcanimicrobiota bacterium (assembly GCA_027306845.1). Lineage (GTDB taxonomy): Bacteria > Vulcanimicrobiota > Vulcanimicrobiia > Vulcanimicrobiales > Vulcanimicrobiaceae > JABEUX01. The sequence continues at coordinate 10,349 of DAHUYY010000015.1, forward strand.
GAGTTGTTCCGCGGAGGGTACGACGTGCTGCATCAACTCACGATGGCCGGATGGTACGGCCAAGATCGAGCCTGGAGTGCGATCGGTTATCCCGGTCCGCCGACGCTCTCATGAATCCCACTCCCTACTCCGCACCGAACGCAAAGCATTGGAAGATGCTCGATGCCTCGACGCTCGGAGAGGATCGAACCTTTGAGTGCGATGTTGCCATCGTCGGCACCGGAGCCGGCGGCGGAACGGCAGCGGAGATTCTCGCGCGCTCCGGGCTGCGGGTGCTGATGTTGGAAGAGGGTCCGCTCCGGACCTCGAGCGATTTTCACATGCTCGAACGCGAAGCCTATCCGAATCTCTATCAAGAATCGGCGGGGCGCCGCACCAAAGATGAGGGTATTATCATCCTCCAGGGCCGTTCGGTCGGTGGTTCGACGACGGTCAATTGGACCTCGAGTTTTCGCACGCCGCCGGAGACGCTTGCGTACTGGCGCACCCACTTCGCGCTCGACAGCTTTACGCCCGCGGCACTCGCTCCCTGGTTTGCGATGATGGAGCGGCGCCTGGGCATTCATCGTTGGGAGCGCGAACCCAACGACAACAACGATGTCCTGCGGCGTGGTGCCGCGCGCATCGGCGTTCCCACCAAGGTCATTCCGCGCAACGTCCGTGGCTGCTACAACCTCGGCTACTGCGGCCTCGGCTGCCCGACCAACGCCAAACAATCGATGCTCATAACGACGATTCCGGCCGCACTCGCGCATGGGGCGCAATTAGTGAGTCGCGTGCGTGCAGAGCGTTTCGTGCACGCGCATGGAGCGGTCGGCGAATTGCTCTGCAGCGCGCTTGACGCGGCGGGCCTCGCCCCCGGGCCGCACACCATACGCGTTCGCGCACGCGCCTTTATCGCAGCCGGCGGAGCGATCAACACCCCGGCTCTGCTGATTCGCAGCGCGCTTCTCGATCCGGAGAGTCGCATCGGTAAGCGGACGTTCTTGCACCCGACGGTCATTTCCGCGGCGACGATGCCCGAGGAGGTCGTCGCGTCTTCGGGTGCGCCACAGTCGATCTATAGCGATCATTTTCTCAAGACGCAGGCGATCGACGGGCCGATCGGTTACAAGCTAGAGGTTCCGCCGCTGCAGCCGGTGCTGACCGCGTCGACCTTTACCGGTCTCGGCGAATTCGCTGCATCGCAGATGCGGAACTTCAATCATCTGCAAGCGATCATCGCGTTGATGCGCGACGGGTTCAACGAAGAGAGCGTCGGAGGAACCGTCGATCTTCATAGCGATGGGACGCCGGTTCTCGATTACCCGATCTCCGGGTTCGTATGGGACGGCATGCGCCGTGCGCTGCTTGCGATGGCGGAGATTCAGTTTGCAGCCGGGGCCCGCACGGTTTACCCGCTGCATGAGTCGGCGGTTCCCTATGGTTCGTGGGCCGAAGCGCGCGCCGCAATCGCGCAGCTTCCGATGGAGATTTTGCGGACGCGCGTGGCGAGCGCGCACGTGATGGGCGGCAGCGCGATGTCAAAAGACGAACGTACCGGTGTCGTCGACCAGCGCGGGCGCAGCCATGCGCTGGAAAATCTCTACGTCTTCGACGGCTCGGCGTTTCCAACGAGCTTAGGCGCGAATCCCCAGCTCTCGATCTACGGGATGGTCGCTCGTAATGCAAGCGCGCTCGCCGAATCGCTGACCGGGCGACCGGCGGCACCGCTTGCCGACGCCGATAATGCAGAAAAATTTACGCCGAATGGGCGCACGGCATTGATCGCAGAGAGCGTTACGCCGACCGTACTCTGACCCGGAAAGATGGTGTCGCCGCAGAGCGTGAGCCCTTTTATTTCGCTGCGGTGCGACCGCGCGCGGAGATTTGCGCTCGCAATGCTCTGCGGGGTGCCGCCGACGAGCCCGCGATAACGTAAGGTATAACGCTCGAACGTTCGCGGCGTACCGAGTTCGAAGATCGACGGTGCGATATGTTTTCCCGTCGCGCGTTCGAGTCCCTCGAGCATTTTTCGTGCATACGTTCGCTGCAACTCCGAAGCGTTTCCGGCGCGATAGGCCTGCTCCCATCGTTGCGGATCGGCGTGCGTTGAAATCGTAATCGCGCGCCCGCCGTTGCGTGCGCGGCCGCGCTCCTCGGGTGCGGAGAGCGAGATAAACAGCGAATTCGCGTCGCCGAGCGGCGCGCGCTGGTCCAACAGCACTTGGTGGTGCAGGGGAAAGTCGTCGGGAATGTGCCCCGCCGCGATGCCGACGTACGCGGTTACCGCGCTCCAGCGTTGGCCGGCGCGCGCGGTTGGTGGCGGCGTTTTGCCGAGCAACTGCAAGACGTTCTCGTAGGGAATCGCCGCGACGGCCCCGCGCGCCGCAATGCTCCGCCCGTCGGAGAGATCGATCCCCGCGAACGTGCCTCCATCGGCGCGAATACGCGTAACATCGGTACGATAGGAGATCGTGCCGCCGAAACGACGGATGGCGCGCGCGAGCGCCGTTGCGATCGTTGCGATGCCGCCTTCGAGATGGAAGGTTCCTTCGCGTGCGATATCGAGGGCGGCGGCGCCGAACGCAAGATCGGTCTCGCATGCGGAGGCTTGCGCGGTGATAAGCAACTGTAGGTCGATGAAGGCGCGCAACTCCGCGGATGCATCGCCGGGGAGGAGTCGAGCGAGGGCGCGGCCCTGGTGTCGTAGCAACGTGAGATCGCGCGGGCGAAAGATGCGGGCAAGGTGCAGGCAGCTGACGAGATCCGCCGGCAGCGCCGGCAACCGCGCGGCAAAATCCCAGACGCGATCGGCGATGCGTTCCTGCGCTTCCCAGAACGGCTCGTATCGTTCCCCGAATGCGGCTATCCGCTCGCTACGCCAGCGCGCGTCGCCGTAACGCGCGATCTGCATGCCGGGAAGATGAACGAGCATGGCGGGATCGAGCGGCCTCGCTGCGACGCTTGCCCCGAGCGTCTCGAAGACACGGCGGTGAATTCCTCGAGGGCCAAAGCCGTTGACGACGGTGGCTCCGACGTCGAAGCGATATCCGTCGCGCTGAAAAAACGACGCACAACCCCCGGGAACGTTGTGATGCTCGGCGAGGAATACTCGCGCGCCTGCTCGCGCCGCGAGCGCGGCGGCGGTGAGCCCGGCAACGCCGCCGCCGATTACGACGAGATCGAACGAAGAGTCCGCCATCGCTGCGTTGAACCCAGGGGCTGCCTGCAGAGTTCCGCAGGCGATCGTTTGAAGGAGGGACCGATGGAACACTTTTTCGTGAATTTCGCCCGCGACGCCGCTTGGGCGGTGGCGATCGTCTTTATTTTTGCCGTCATCGGTGTCGTTGCGACGATTCGCTGGATCGTCAACTTGCTGACCCGCGCCGAGCATGCCGTTGAATCGGGAGTGGAAAACGTCGAGAACGCGATAACCCATCGCGATAACTAACGCCGTCTTCGGCGCGACAACGCCGTACTCGGCGAGTCAACGCTTCAGCTAGAAGAGAATCGTGCGAAATTCTCCGACCTCGCGATAGCCGAGGCTGCGGTAGAGCGCGATTGCGGCGTGGTTGAAATCGTTGACGTAGAGCGAAAGGCTCGGCACGATCTCCAGCAATCGTGCCGAAATGGCGGAGAACGCGGCGGCGGCGATTCCCTTTCCGCGAAGCTGCGGTACGGTCCAAATGCCCTGCATCTGCGCGGTGTGCGCCGACCACGAGCCGATGTGGCAGAAAAACGCGGGGGTCTCGTTGTATTCGCCGATCCACCACAGCTCGCTCTCGATCATCGAAGCGACGTTGGCGGTGAATTCGCGGCCGTGCTTTCGCGGGTCGCTTTCGAGTTCGTTGGCGATCATCTCCGCCGAATTTTCCGCTACGATCTTGAGATCGGCGAGCGTCGCCCGACGAATGCGAACGCTTGGGTTCTCGCGCACGATCAGCGCGTGCGGATCGACGGCCATCACGGGTTGACGTAGCCGAATCAGCCGCGCCGCACGGTGCCAATCCGGGCGTCGGTCCCAGAAGAGCTCGACGAGGTTCGCCGGGGCGGTGATCGCTTTCGGGTGCGCCATGCCTGCTGCATATGCTGCGAAGCCTTCGGCGCCCGCCTCTTCGCCGGCGAGGACGATTTGTCGCCCCAAATACGCAAGCCCGATGAGGCGCTTCTCAAAAAATGCTCCGACGAGCGAACGCCGTGAGAGCGCGTCGCGTTCGAGAATGTAACTCAAATAGACGTTGAGATAGGGATCGCGCTCGACAAGTGCGAGTGCTTCGGCGGTGCGCTCGGCTAAGAGCGGAGCGACTCGTATCACTCGAGCGAGGCGACGAACATCGGTTTTGTCGTCGGCTGTTTACTCCCGCCGACGGGTTCCACGCTAACTGCGACCTCGGTCATCGAATCGGCATTATGCTCGGCGATCGGTACGACCGCAACCCCGTCGCGGTCGGGCATGAACGTCGATGACGGTTCGATTTTTTTGCCGCCTCGCGGCATCACCCACGCCTGGTATACGTGGCCGCGCGGAGGCATCGGCATATCGTGCATCGCGAGGTACATCCGTCCGTGCCGCATCACGATCTCGCCGTGATGAACGGGCAATCTCGTCGCGTCGGCGCTGGTGAGATCGACAGCCGCCATCTGTGCGCTTTGCAGCGAATGCGTCAGCGAGTCAACGCGATGTTGGAGCGCGACGACCTGCGTTTTCATCTGGCTCATGTTTTCGCGCGTCGCCGCGAGGTTAAACGTCGAAATCAGCGCGGCGACAAACGAAGCCGCAGTAACGAGATAGAGCGGCCAGGCAGGGGCGCGCGTGTTACGCGGGAGCGAGCGAACTTTTGCTCCCGGTGCGACCTGCGCCATGATGCGCTCGCGCAGGAGCGGACTTGGCTCGGCGAGATCGGCCTCGGGGGTCGCAATCGCAGCGACGAGCGGTGCCAACGCTTGATACTCGGCACGACACGCTTCGCAGCTCTCGATGTGGGCGCGCACGCGCTCGGCCTCTGCCGGGGAGAGCGTTCCCAGTGCGAGGGCCGCAGCATCATCGAGATAGGCTTCGTGCTCGATCATCGTTCGATCTTTCCATCGAGTGTGGCGCGGAGTTTCCGAAGCCCCGAGCGGATGCGCGTCTTCACCGTACCGAGTGGATCGCCGGTTTTCGCGGCGATCGCCTCGTGGGTGAGCCCACCAAAAAAGCCCAACTCGATCGCGTGGCGCTGTTCGGCGGGAAGGGTCGCGAGCGCGCGCCGCACGAGGCCGGCGTCGAGCCGTGCAAAAGCGAGCTCCTCGAGCCGTTCGTCCTCGGGGAGCGCGGCAGGGAGTTCCTCGGTGCTCCGAAGCGAACGCGAGCGGAGTGCGTCGAGCGCACGATTACGGGTGACACGAGCGAGCCAGCCGGGAAAATTTCCGCCGACAAAGCGTTCCGGTGCATTCCAAAGTTTCATGAATACTGCTTGCGTCACGTCTTCCGCCGCTTCGCGCTCCCCCAGGACTCGCATCGCAATCGACCAGACGATACGATGATGTTCGTCGTAGAGCTGTTCGAAGGCAACTGCATCCCGCGCTCGCACCCGTTCCATCAGGCGTTCGGCATCGTCGCTCACGTTGGCGACATTCGCGGCCTTGCGGAGCTCTACCCGCATCTACATCAACGCACGGAAACCCCACGTAGATGTGCGCTGCACTCCGACGGGCTCCTTAGGGTGGGAGCTGAATCGGCGGCCCCTGGTCGTCCTCGTAGGTGCCGGTAACAACCGGAGGGTCGGGGAGCACCGCCCGCTCGTCGTCGAGCTGCGAAAAGCGGACCGGCTCGGCGCGCAGCCGGGTCGGCGCGACGAAATGCTCGGTACGAGCGGGAGCGTTGGAGGCGACCCGCTCGTCAACCCGCGCTGCACTCGGGGGCTCCGCGGCTTCGTAGAGCGTCGTCGGTTCCTCTTCGCGCAAGACCGTCCGCGCGACGCTCTCGCGCTTCGGTAAGGAGATCGCGGCTTCGCTTCCGGCGCGGCGGGTGAGGCCGCGAATAACGTATGCGGAGTGCAAACGTTTGAGGCCGCGAAGCGGAAGCGAACTCGCCGGTACGCCGACGAAGAGCTCGCGCACCACATCGAAGGTCGCCTCCGAGGCAAGAATGCCGGCATTGAGCTCTTCCGACGCGCCTTCGAGCCGCGCGGCTACTTGTGCCGGGTTGCCGACGATAGCAAATTCGCGCCGTTGCTGGTAACCGGTGTCGCCTGCGACGATCGTCCCGGAGTTCACGCCGATGCCGACGTGCAATACCTTGCGCCCCTGGGAGCTCCATTGCCCTTCCATCGCCTTCATCATTCGCGCGATATCGAGTGCGGCGCGAAGCGCGCGCTCTTCTTGAAAATGCTCTTCGACCAACACGCCGAAAACAGCGGTCACGGTTTCACCGCGGAGGCTCTCGATAATACCGCGATGGCGCTGTACCGCTTTCCCAACGACGGCGTAAAATTCGTTGAGGTAGGCAAGCGTTTCTTCCGCGCTGAGTTCTTCAGCTAATAATGCAAAATTTCGGATGCGACACGAAAGGATCGTCGCATAGTACTGGCGCGCCTCAAATAGGCGTGGATCTTTTCGCGCGAGTAACTCTTCAACGACCGGGGGCGGTACGTAGCGAGTGAAGAGCGCGCGAACGCGCCGATGTTCGTCACGTTCGCTAAGATAGCGCCGCAGAATCGTAACGGCGTAGAACGCAAGCCCTGCTGCGAGCAACAGTGAAAGCGTTAGCAACGCGATCAATCCATTCATGGCGCTCGTCGCACGCTATCGTGGGGGCAGCGGAATCGGAATCGGCAGGCTCGGCGGCGCTGGCAATTGTTGCGCGGCTTTCTGCAAGATCGTGTTTTTGAGTTGATTCCAGTTCGATGGCAACCCGAAATCGCCGGTAAATCGATCGACCAGCGCCTGCGTCAGTTTTCCAACCTCGACCTGGACGACCCCGTTGACGATCTGCGCTACGAGCCCTTGCCCCGCCGCGACCCGATAACGTTTACCTCCCGACGTGGTGACCACGACCGGTAAGTTGGGGTTGCCGAGTTCGTAGACGTTGAGGTGGAGCGTGCCGTCGCCGTCGACTTCGATATCGCCCTTCGTTCCCCGGACCGCGATCTGCGAGGTCGGCGTGGAAAAGAGATAATTCGCTTTGGCTCCGTGCGGGTGGTGAACGGCGAAACGGACGCGCCCATTTTCAACGAGAAATTTTGCCGACGTTCCTTCGGCCTGATTGAAGAACGCGAGCCGGATGCGCGTCGAGGCGCCGATGAGAATCTGAGTGCTGTCCGGAAGCGTCACCGCGCCTAACGAACGC
>DAHUYY010000160.1 GCA_027306845.1 Vulcanimicrobiota bacterium
GAATGCGAAATTCGGACAGCCGGAGGTCAACCTCGGGCTCATTCCCGGATACGGTGGTTCGCAGCGAAGCACGCGTCTCGTCGGGAAGGGAATGGCGCTCTATCTCTGCCTCACCGGCGAGATCGTCGATGCCAATGAGGCATTGCGGATCGGGCTCGTCGAGCGGGTCGTTCCGCTCCCCGACCTGATGGATGAGGCCCACCGCATCGCCGGCGCGATCGCCGCCAAGGCTCCGCTCGCGATCGCCGCGTGCAAACGCGCGATCCATCGCGCGGCGCATCTCTCGCTCTCCGACGCGCTGGAAGTGGAAGCGATGGAGTTCGGACTTCTCGTGAACACCGACGACTTTCGCGAAGGGACGAGCGCTTTTCTCGAAAAGCGCAAACCGGCCTGGACCGGCGAATAGTCTTCCCCGGTAGCCGCACGCAGCATACAACAAGCAAATTTTACAGAACTCCGGAGAGGCTCCACGCCGTCGCGCAGGGGCCTCTTCGAGGGCGACCGAAATCGCCTTTATGTTTCGTAACCGTATTGCACTTATCGGTCTTGCGTCGATATCGACGTTGCTGCTCGCAGCCTGCGGCGGCTCTAACGCGACGTTCCTTCCGTCGCAGCCCTCGACGCCGCTTGCGGTCGCAACGCCCGCGACGGTACCGGGGTTTATCAGCGGCCTGACGACGCCGCTCACCTTCAACATCACGATTCCCTCGCCCGGGGTCGGCGCCGTCACCGGCGTCTCGGTCAGCGGCAACATCATCGGCCAGCCGGCGCAGAGCGTCACCGCTCCCTGCACGGCGACCGGATGTAGCGTCACGCTCCCCAATGCTCCGGTCGGACCGAGTGGTTACGTCATCAATCTTACCGCCGGAAGCAGCGTGCTTTCGACGGCAACGATCGGCCAAAACGTCCTCTACCACGCGCAGAGCGTCGGTTTGAGTTTCGGCGGCACGATCGCTTCGGTGAAGCTTTCGGTCGAGCCGACGACCGTGAAAATCGGCACCGCGCAAAACGTGCTGCTCACGTTGCTCGCCTACGATGCGAGTGGAAACCGCATCGTCGGCTCGCAGCCGCTCTCCGCTCCGGTTCTCGTCACGGCGCCGAGCAGCGCTCCGGGAAGCCTGCCGGTCATTCAATTTACCAGCGCGAATCAGCGCTTGACCTTTGCTTATAACGGCGGCGCCTCGGGATACGGGGCGACGACGTTCACCGGCAGCGTCGGATCGCTGAGCGGGACGGCGACGCTCGCCGAACACATTCCGAACGATACGGCGAATATCAACGGCACTGACGAGATGGTCGGCGGCGACCAGCGGATGACCAACGAGATGGCCGCAGCGTTCGGCGACGGCAGCATCACCTTCAGCGGCGCCGCGCGCCGCCCGCTCGCTCTGCGCTACCCGCAATCGGCGATCATCTCGGTTCGCCCGCCGAGCGGCAGCCAAGGAACGCAGAGCTCCTGCGTCGCTTGGGCGACCGGATATATGACCGCCTCGACGATCTCGGGTCTCCCTGCGCGTTCCAATTATACGAGCTTCTTAACCGGCTCGGGCACCCCCGATTATACGAAGATTCTCTCGCCGGCGTTCGTGTACAACCAGATCAATCGCGGCCGCGATGCCGGCAGTCTGGAATCCGACGCGTTGACCCTCCTCATCGCCAGAGGCGATCCGCCGTGGGTCAATATGCCGTTCAATCCCACCGATTACCTCACGCAACCGAGTGCAGCGGCATTCCAAGCGGCGCTTCCAAACAAGATCACGAACTTCACCTATCTTCCGCGCGCCGACGCGAACGGCATCGCACAAATTAAAGCCTCGATCGCCGCCGGCGTCCCGGTTCCGTGGGGAGTGAACGTCGATGCCGGCTTCCAAAACCTCGGAGCAAACGATATCTGGACCGGGCCGACGGCGACCGGCGGTGGGCACGCAATGGCGATCGTCGGATACGACGATACGAAAGGCGCGTTTATCGTCGCAAACTCCTGGGGCCCCGACTGGGCAAATGCCGGAACGTTCTACCTCGCATATAACTCCTGGAATATTCCGACGAGCGATACGTTCATCGTCAATCCATAGTTAGAAATACGCAAACAGAGAAGCGGTGGGAGCCTCTGCTCCTACCGCTTCTCTGTGAGGTTCTGCAGTGCGTTACTCATCGCGAGCCCGATTGCGGGGTTAAAGCCGGTCCAGGTCGCGCGAATATTTCCTTGCTGATCGACCACCACCATCGTCGGAAACCCGAGGATCTGAAAGTATCCTCGGGAGAGCTGCTCCGGATCGAGGACGACGCGCCGCATGCCGTGCGCGGAGGCAAACGGAAGCACGGCGGCGCGCGATTCGCCGACATCGACGGGCACGACGAGCGCCTGCGGGTGGGCGCGCTCCCAAGCCTGCACGAGCGGTAATTCCGCGCGACACGGCGTGCACCAAGTAGCGAAAAAATCGAGAAATAGCACGTGCCCGCGCGCCGAAGCGATGGAGAATGGCGCTCCGCCGACGAGGCGAGCGAACGCGACGCGCGGTGCGGGGTAAGCCCCGGGGCGGTTGAGAAAACGCGGCGCGACGAAGACTTTCCAGAGAGCGAAGAGGATCAACGCAACCGCCGCAACGTCGAGCACGCGCCCCCACGGCACGCGTGCTCGCGGGGGCATCTGCGAATCGTTCACCTCACTCCACGGAGAAGACGGCCGCGATTCCCTGGCCTCCGCCGATACAGGCTGACGCGACGGCGATCCCGCCGCCACGACGCTGCAATTCGTGCAACGCCGTATAGGCGATGCGCGTTCCGGAGGCCCCGAGAGGATGTCCGAGCGCGATCGCGCCACCGTGCGGATTGAGTTTCCGGCCGTCGTCGCCGAGATCGCGCAGACACGCGATCACCTGCGGTGCGAAGGCTTCGGTGATCTCGACGAGATCGAGCTCACCGTGCGCGATACCGGCGCGCTGTAACGCCGCTGGAATCGCCAGCGCCGGCCCGATGCCCATGATGTCGGGCTCGACGCCGACCGAAGCACCACCGAGCAGCCGGCCGATCCAGCGAAGCCCGTCGGCGCGCGCCTGCTTCACCGTCGTTAAGATGACGGCGGCGGCGCCATCGGTGATGCCGCTGGCGTTCCCCGGGGTCACGACGCCGTCCTTACGAAAGCGCGCGGGTAATTTCGCAAGTCGCTCCATCGAGAGCCCCTCGCGCGGCCCTTCGTCGCTATCGATGCGTTGGGTGCTACCCTTGGGCCCCGGCACCTCGACGGCGACGATCTCTTCGGCGAAGTAACCGCTCCGCTGCGCCTCGAGCGCGCGCTCCTGGCTCGCCAAGGCGAAGGCATCGCACTCGTCGCGCGAGACGGAGTATTTTGCGGCGAGATTCTCGGCGGTAATCGCCATCGGCATGCCGTTATACGAATCGGTCAGGGCCTCCCAGAGCGAATCTTCGAACGCCACCTTCGCGCCGAGCGCGAAGCCGCTCCGCGCTCCCCGCACGACATGCGGCGCCTGGCTCATCGATTCCGCGCCACCGGCGAGCACGTATCGCGCCTGCCCGAGAGCGAGCGACTGGGCGCCCGAGAGAATCGCCTGCAGCCCCGAGCCGCAGAGCCGATTGAGCGTTAGGGCCGGCGCCGCGACCGGAAGGCCGGCCCGTAGCCCGATATGGCGCGCCAGATAGATTGCGTCGGCGCTGCTCTGAATGACGTTGCCGAAGATCACTTCGTCGATCTCCGCCGCCGGGACGCCGCTGCGCAGGATCGCGCCTGCGGCGGCAGCGACCCCAAGGTCGGTGGCGGTCAGCGCCGCGAGTGCGCCCCCGAAGTTGCCGAACGGCGTGCGGGCACCGGCAACGATAACGATATCCTGGTCTGTAAGGGTACTCTTCATGGCACCCCACTTCTGCCCGAGGACGCCCCGCTCCGGCAGGCCCATCCCTCCTCAATCCATAAACAGCGCGCGTTATGCCGATCAATCGACCTGCTGCCTTTACGCTCGATGCACGTTCGCTCTCCGCCGCGACGAAGACCGACCAAATCCTCGAAAGCTTTGACAAGCTTCAGCTTGGAAATATTCTGGAAATTCGCGAAGAGGGCGACCCGCGGGCCTTACGTAACGAGCTCACGCAGTTGCGCCCAGGGCGCTTCTCGTGGGACGCGCGCAACCTTGGAGGGAACCGCTGGACGCTGCGGCTCGAGCGAATCGACGAGCACGCCGACGGCGAGGCTTTTCTCGAACACGTCTCGCAATTTAGCGACGCAAAAGCCTCGACGGTGAAAGAACTCGCCGGACAGTTAAGCGAGCGATCTTTTAAATCCGGCGACACGATCTTCGATGAAGGCGAACTCTGGCCGTATCTCGGCATCGTCAAGAGCGGGAAGGTTATTTACACCCTGCTCTCCCCCGACGGCAAGACGCATACCATCGGCGAACGACTCACGCACGATACGCTCAACGAGAGCGGCACCTTCGACGGCGGCGGCGCGACCACGCGAGCCGAAGCGCTCACCGATGCAACGATCGT
>DAHUYY010000161.1 GCA_027306845.1 Vulcanimicrobiota bacterium
GCATGAATTTGCCGCGCATCGGAGAGCAGGGCAAGCTCGGGAATCCAACGGCGGACGTAGCGTCCGTGCGGATCCCCGCGGAGAAACTGCCGCTCCGGGTCGATGATGCGCGGGAAATGCATATCGATGCGCAGTCCGGCGCTCCAGCGCCAGTTCCCGATCGCCAACGCCGGCTCGTCCTCGACGAGCAGCCCCTCCCAGCTCTCCATTCCGGTGCGCCAATCGAGCCCGAGATCGAAGCAGCAGAACGACGCGACGACGGCACGTACCGCCGGATGCATGCTCCCGGTCGCGGCGAGTTCGCGCATACCCGCATCGACGAGCGGAAACCCGGTTCGCGCCTCCATCAACGCCGGAAGCTCCGCGCTCGTGCGCGCGAAGAGCCGTTCCTCGGGCTGCGGCGCGCTCTCCGTCCCGGCGAGGAGCAGAAAATCGCGGCGCGCCATCGCCCGGAGAAAGCGTTCGATTCCCGCACGCTCCTCGGCGAGAAGAAACGGGTCTTCCAGGCGTCTGCACACGCTCCACGCAACCTCCCGCCCCGAGAGCAATCCGTAGGAGAGCGGTAACCCGAGCCCCGAGGTCGGTATCGCAGGCGTGCGGATCGCCCGCGAATATTCCACCAGACGCTCGTTGACGAAGCGATCGAGCGCGGCGCGCGCGACTCGTTCGCCGACGGGATCGCGCCACGCCGATGCACCGAATTCTTCGGGACGTGGGAGCGGTTCGCTCGGAAGAACGCTCGGGGAAAAACGCGCGCCGACATCGATCGGCGAGCGTAGCACCTCGGGTGCTCGCCAGAGCCGAAAGAATGCATTGAACGAGCGAAAGCCGCTCTCGTCCGTATCGAGCTCGAGTCGCTCCGGATCGAACGCGACCGCTTCGTGTATGCCGAGCGCGCGCAATCCGAGTTCCTCGACGATCGCTTGCAGCCGTAGATCTTCGCGTACTCCCGCGGGATCGTATCGTTTACTCCACGCGACGCAACGCGCGCCGGTCGCCCGCGCGACCGAGCGAATGGTGACGTCGAGCGCCCCCCGCCGCACGAGCAACTGCGAACCGCGGAGACGCAACTCCGCATCGAGCGCGGCGACCGCTGCACAAAAATATGCAGCGCGGCGCGGATTGCGGGCGATGCGTTCGGTGCGGCGCCGATCGAGAATAAGGAGCGGAACGAGGGCGCTGCCCGGCTCCAGCGCAGCAAAAATGCCCCGATCGCTCAGCCGGAGGTCGCGGTCGAAGCAAAGGAGCGTTGCGCTCATTTCTCGGCGGCTACGCCGTCGATATATGCGGCGACATCGGCGAGATCGCGACGCGTCAATTGCGAGGGATAGAGCTTGGGCATCGGTGCTTCCGGCTCTTCGATCGCTCCGAAAATGCGTTTCTTACTCCACGATTTCGGTAGCGCGTGCAGATCGGGGCCGAGCCGCGTGCCGCGTGCGTCGGCGCCATGGCAGGCCGCGCACCGTTGCAGGTAGACGCCCCGGCCTCGCGAGCCGTCCCCGTGCAGAACGCTCGCCCGGTCGTTGCGAACGTGCCCGGAGCATGCCGTCAGGAGGAGGGCGAGGCTCGCAATACCGGCTCGGTTCTTCACGCGCGACGCGTTCGCCCCGTGCAGGCGCTTCTCCCCACCATTGGGAAGAGAGTCGCCGTGGCAGGACGCAAGATTTTCCTCCGCTTCGCGCAGGCAAGCGACGTGGAACGGCTGACGCGCGAAGGCGTCATCACGGCTCCCCCACCAACGAAAGAGACGTGGAATCAACGCATCGTGCGCTGGCTCTCCGAGCAGCGCGCGGGTCGCCGCGCCGTCCTCGTCGCCGAGGATTCCACCGGTCTGCTCGGCATACTCCACCTCGTCTTCGAACTTCCGATCGGCTTTAAGGATCCCGAGGCGGCGAACGGCTTCGATATCGCGATGATCGAAGGGCTGCATCTGCGCGCCGGCGTTCCCTCCGAGGTCGGGAACGAAATGATCGAGGAGATCCAGCGAATCGCTACCAAACGCAAGGTTACCACGCTGACGTTCTGCATCCCGATGAACCAACCGCGCGCCATTCGCCAAGTCAAAGAGTGGGGCTTCGAAGAATTCCGCATCATGGCCGAGCCTTCTAAAATGCTCGCGTTTTTTCGGAAAACCGTCTAGAACGCCGACGGTACGGAAGCGAAAGAGCGGCGCCGTGAACGAGATTGAGAAACCGATCGCACTCTTTCGCAAGGCACAGCGACTCTATCGCGAGCGCAATTTCGAGGCCGCCGCCGCCGAGTATCGCCGTTGCATCGCGTTGGTTCCCGATTTTGCCACCGCCCATATGCGCTACGCCGAACTGCTGATGCAACTCGGACAGGCCGATGCCGCGCTCGCCGAGATGCGCGCGGGTTTTCGCCCGATCTCCGGGCAGGTCGCTCCCTTTCGTGGAAGCGGCACGCCGATTCGAGCCTTGCAACTTGGCTCTTCTTCGGTTCAAGGGCAGACCGGCACCGACCAAATATTCGACCCGCAACTCTTTGAAACGACGACGATTCTCGTTCAATACTGGGACCCCGAGCTCGCGCTTCCCGCCCACGACATCACCTTCAATCTCATCGCCGACCCCGATATCGACGCTCCCGCCCTTGCAATGGCGATAGAGCTCCTCGAAAGCGAGACCGCCCCGGTGCTCAACGCGCCGCGCCTCATCGCGCTCACATCGCGCATCGCGCATCCACTGCGCATTCAAACGATTCCCGACACGATCGCCCCGAGCGTTCGCCTGCTCCCTCGCACCGAGATCGAGGCGGTGGACTTGCCGTTTCTTCTCCGCTCCCCCGGCTTCCACAACGGCGCGCACTTCGAACGAATCACCACCGAGGCCGAGCTTGAGGCCGCTCTCTCGCGGCTTCCGGGATACGAATTACTGCAGATCGAGTATGTCGATACCGCCGCCGACGATGGGCGCATGCGAAAATATCGCGCGATGATCGTTGACGGCACGCCGTACCCCGCTCACTTGGCGATCGCTCGCCACTGGAATATTCACTACTTCAGCGCCGAAATGGGCCCCGCCGAGAGGGCCGAAGAGATCGACTATCTCAGCGATCTCCGAGCGCATCTCGGAGATCGCGTCACCGACGCACTCGTCGCCGTCGGTCGTTCGACGGAACTCGATTATGTCGGGGTGGATTTTGCCGTCTCGCGCGAAGGAAAGCTCGTCGTATTCGAAGCCAACGCCGCGATGACGGTTTTTCTTCCCACTGAAAGCGCAGCAACCCCGGAGCGGCGCGCCGCCGCGATGCAGATATTCTCAGCGACGCAACGGATGATCGCAGATCGAATAACTAGCCACCAATCTCGCTGAAAGCCCGCATCTGCGACGAAGCCTCGCCGATGCGAAGATGGTGTCGCTCCGGCTTCACGAACATCGCCGCCGTCAACCGTTCGCACAATCGCTCGTCACTCTCGCCGTCGCGCAGCGCCTTCTTCAAGTCGAGGTGGTTCTCACCGAAGAGACAGAGCCGCAGCCGTCCGTCGGCGGTAAGGCGCACGCGATTGCAGCGCTCGCAGTAATCGTGGGAGAGCGGGCTGATAATACCGATGCTCCCGCGACCGCTTGCAAAGCCGAAGTAACGAGCCGGGCCGTTGCCCGGCGGCCCCGGAACGGGCTGTAGCGACTCGATCTCCGCTATGCGCTCGAGGATTTCATCGGCGCCGATATAGGCATCGGCGGCGATGCCGAGATTCTCGTGAACCGGCATCAATTCGATAAATCGTACCGCGACCTCTCGCTCGCGCGCAAAGCGGGCGAACGCCCCAATTTCGTCATCGTTTCTCCCCCGCATCGCAACGCAATTGATCTTGATCGGTTCGGCGCCGGCTCGAATGGCCGCGTCGATTCCGGAAAGGACGCGAGCGAGCCCCGGTCGGCGAGCCAATGCTTCGAAGCGATCCTCACGCAGCGTATCGAGTGAAATATTCACGCGCGTTAGCCCGGCCGCCATCAGCGCCGGCAGCTGTTCCTCGAGCAGAATGCCGTTGGTTGAGAGCGCGATCTCTTCGATACCGTTTACCGCATGGATCATCGCCACCAGACGATCGAGATCGCGCCGTACCAGCGGCTCGCCGCCCGATAATCGGATTTTGCTCACACCGAGGCCGGCGAAAATGCGAACGAGGCGCTCGATCTCCTCAAAACGCAACAGCTGCTCGCGTTCGATCCACGGAAGCCCCTGCTCGGGCATGCAATAGATGCAGCGAAGATTGCATTTGTCGGTCACCGAAATGCGCAGGTAATCGATTCGGCGCGCGAACGCGTCGGTCAGGGGTAATGCGCGAAGGTCGATGGTTTCCACTAGATCGCTCCTTCAACGCCGAGCGGAGCGCTCTTGGATGCAGCCTCGATCTCCTCGGCGACCATCCCATCGTTTTCCGAGCCGCGCGCGATCGCCAAGGCACTCGCGGCCGCCGGGCCGCCGATCCGGCCGAGCGCCCAGGCGGCGGCCCCGCGCACGAGCGGGTTCGGGTCCTCGG
>DAHUYY010000162.1 GCA_027306845.1 Vulcanimicrobiota bacterium
TAGCGGGCGACGATCGCCTCGCACTGCGGGCGTAAGCGCGCAGCGAGTGCGGGAAAATCAAGCTCGCGTTGCGTCATCGGTCGACCTCTCCGAACACCGGGTCGAGCGAGCCGATCATTACGACGAGATCGGCGATAAGATTTCCCGGTGCGATGTGTTTGAGAACTTGCAGGTTGTAGAGCGAGGGCGGGCGCGTGCGAATGCGATACGGGCGGTTACCGCCGTCGCTAACGATGTAATAACCGAGTTCGCCGCGCGGCGACTCGACCGACGCATACGCATCGCCCGGTGGAATGCGGAAACCTTCGCTCACGATTTTGAAGTGATGGATCAACGCTTCCATCGAGAGCGCGATCGTCTCCTTCGGCGGAGCCGAAATTTTCGGGTCGTCGATCGCGATCGCTCCGGGGGTGTCGAGACGTTTCCGCACCTGCTTGAGGATCTTGTACGATTCTTCCATCTCATCGAGCCGCACGAGAAAGCGTGCGTAGGCGTCGCCTTCGGTGCGTGTCGGAACCTCGAATTCGTAGTTCTCGAATCCGCAATATGGGAAAGCGCGACGAACGTCGTAGGCGATTCCGGAAGCGCGCAACGCCGGGCCGGTGACGTTCCAGCGCACCGCTTCTTCGGGCGTCAACGTGCCGACATCGATCGTTCGGTCTTGAAAAATCGGGTTTGCTTGCAGCAATCCGCGGAGATCGCGCATGCGCCCGGGAAATTTTTCCAACAACGCATCGAAACGGTCGAGGAAGCCTTGCGGCAGGTCGCCGTTCACACCGCCGATGCGAATGTAGTTCGGATGCATGCGCGCTCCGCCGGCCGCTTCTTGCAGATCGAGCAAATTTTCGCGCAGATCGAAACAGTAGAAAAAGACGGAGATCGCGCCGATATCGATGCCGTGCGTTCCGAGCCAGACGCAATGCGACGCGATGCGCGTCAACTCCGAGAAGAGCACGCGTATCGTCTGCGCGCGATCGGGAATCTTCCCTTCGATGCCCAGCAACCGCTCCGCAGCGAGCGCGTAGCAGAGCGCGTTACTCTCGGGCGCGAGGTAATCCATGCGCTCGATAACGGTCTGCGCTTGCGTCCAGAAGAGATTCTCGGCCGATTTTTCGATACCGGTGTGCAGGTAGCCGATCTCCGGCTCGGCCTTAACGACCGTTTCGCCTTCGATCTCCAACATAATCTGGAGTACGCCGTGCGTCGACGGATGCTGCGGCCCCATCGAAAGAACCATCGAATTGCCTTCGCGGCTAACGACTTCGGGAGCCATCGGTTCGGGGGGCGTCGTGGGGCGTGCCGTCGTGCTCAACCTTCGTTCTCCCGCGCGGAACGCTCGCGCGCGGCTTTCACCTGCGCTTGCAATGCTTCGAGGGTGCGCCCCGAGGGAGGAGCGCCGGCGACGACATTACTCTTTAATGCGAACGCCGGGCGCGGCGCGCGGTCGCGCGCGGGGCCGCGCAACGGATAATCCTTGCGCAACGGATCGCCTTCCCAATCGTAGGGCATCTGAATGCGCCGCAAATCTGCGTGCCCGGTAAAAGAGATTCCGAAGAGATCGTAGACCTCGCGCTCGGCCCAATCGGCGCTCGGCCACAGATCCATCACGCTCGGGCAGAGCGGCTGCTCGCCATCGACGCCGCAGAGCACGCGCAAACGCTTGGGCGTGCCGACCTCGGCAAGCGAGCTCGCCTTCACCGGCATCGCGAGGAGATGATAGACGATATCGAAGCGCGGCGTGCGCTGCGGGTAATCGACCGCGCCGAGATCGAGCAGCATCGAGTAACCCTGCGCGTGGAGTTCTTCCATCAGCGCGCGCAACCCGGCAAGATCGACGCGACGAACTTCAGCATCGCCGATGTCGGCGCGCAGGCTCGTGGGATCGGTTGCCAACCCCGTAATCGAAGGCGTTTGTGTGCTCGGCATTCGGGCCTTTCTTCTTGCGCTCGAACGTGTGCTAACCGCGCGCGAGGACGCCGCCGCGTCCGCCTTCGCGAATCTGCTGTTGGATAAGATTGACGGCGTAGAGCAGCCCGTCGGGAGTCGGCGGACAACCGGGAACGTAGACGTCGACGGGGATAATCGTATCGACGCCTTGGATGATGGCATAGTTATCGAATACGCCGCCCGAACTCGCGCAGGCACCCATCGAAATCACCCATTTCGGGTCGGCCATCTGATCGTGGAGGCGTTTGACGACGGGAGCCATTTTCTGCGCGACGCGCCCCGAGACGATCATCAGGTCGGCCTGACGCGGCGAGCTGCGAAACACCTCCGAGCCCAGCCGCGCGATATCGTATTCCGGCGCGGTAACGGTCATCATCTCGATCGCACAACAGGCAAGGCCCATCGTCAACGGCCAAACGCTCGAGCTCTGCGCCCAGCGCGCGACATCATCGAGCTTCGTTAAAAGAAAGTGCCCCGGCCCTACTTCCACGCTAAACCTCCGCGCTTCCAAACATACGCGTACCCGATACCGAGCACGACGATAAAAACCGCCATCTCGAGCAGACCGAAGAGTTTGAGCGCATGGAGTTCGACCGCCCACGGATAGAACGACGCCGCCTCGACATCGAAGATGACGAAGAGCATCGCGATGAGATAGAAGCGAACCGGAAAGCGCCCCGATACCGAGGAGGTCGGTTCGACGCCGCATTCATACGCTTCGAGCTTCAGAGGATTGGGCTTTCGCTGCGCGAGCAAGCCGGGCAGCACGGTGAAGAGCAAGGCTGCAGCGAGCGCGACTGCCAGAAAGATCGCGACCGGTAGGTACGGATTCATTGCAAACTCGTGTTTTTGGCGAGCCCCCCAGGGAACCCTGGCGAATGGCGGCGTATCGTCGTAAATATGCAGCGCACGCTCGTTATCGCCTTACTCGTTCTTACCGCGATCGGCAGCAGTTGCTCGCCGCCGCCAAATGTCGTAGGGGTCCAAACGTACGGCACCGTGGTCGGCCGCGTTCTCGACGCGACAACCAATCGGCCGATTCCCCAGGCGCTCGTTTCGGTCGGATCGCTCTATACGGCGACCGCCGATAAGGAGGGAGGCTTCGTCCTTACCGGGGTACCGATCGGCAACCAAGTGGTGCAGGTGCACGCCCCCGGCTACACCTTCGTCTCGAAACGGGTCTTCGTGCTGCAGAATAAGACGGCGAACGCTCGCTACCTCCGTTTAGTTCCGGCAGCGCTCCCGGCCGGCGAGGCCACGTTGCCGCCGCCGGGAACTCCGAGCCCGAGCCCGGCACCCTCGGCGAGTGCATCGCCGGCGGCGAGCCCGGCAGCGAGCCCGACGGCGAGCCCCACGGCCTCACCCGCCGCGACGGGATCGGCAGCGCCGCGCTAAGGCGTCGGCAACATCGCACTCACGGCTTCGCCTCACGGCGATAGCCGATGCAGGCGAGCCACGGCGAGCACGTGTACGGCGTTTCGGCAAACTGATTCGCGCGGAGTGAATCGTCGTGGTGAACGGGGAGCTTCGCGCGCACGGGCGCGCGCAAAAATACGATTTTTTTCATGACACATCGTCCTTTAAAAAGTGTTGAACGTTTCGCCGCATCGCACGGCGCACAATATCGATCTACGACTGCCATCGTCCACGGCGGAACATCACCCCCTTCATTGCGCTTCGCTCCTCGCGACGCGAAAAAACAAAAATGTCGCATGCTTCCTCGCAGGCGACAGTTCGAAAAATTCCAAAACGGGCGCAGACCCGGTGAATTCTTTCTCAATGTCGAGCTTTAGCACTGCACGCCGTAGAGATCCCGAGGGTCTCAGCCGCATTAGGTGCCGCCTTGATTCGGCGGGACCTGGTCAACCCGTTGGGGTCTCTCGACCTTTCCGGGCAGCGGCATATCTCCGTGCAGACGCCTCACCTAACGAGGAATCCAAAGGTATCGTACCTCCGGCTGTCAACCATTAGCCGAATTTTTCGCCGCCGTTACTGCGCTTCTCGTTCTTCGTCGCGACGAACGCGCAATTTCAGCATCACCAAATCGCAATCTCGCTTCAACGCGCTTTCATGCATCGATCGACACGCTCGTCGGCGAGTCAGCATTTTCGTACACCGATTCGTTTTTTATTAAGTGGATCTTCATTCGGAAGGATATATCCGGGCAGCTCGGGAGAAAGCATGGTGATGAAGCAACCGCAGAGCCTCACTGCCCTTACCGTTCTCGCATTGCTCGCCGGCCTCGTCGCCTGTGGCGGCGCGGGTGCTGGTAGCGTCGGCCCTATTCCGGTCGGTGGTGGTGGCGCAACCCCAACCCCGATCAACGCCCCTACTCCCAGCGCGCCGACCACCAACGCCTCGGGCGTGGTCGTGAGCGACGCGACGGGCTCCCCTATCGCCGGCGTGCCGGTAAGACTGATGCCCTGGGGACCGTGCGGCACGCCGCCGCCAACGGCGCAGATCACGCCGGAGAACGACGGCTGCCCGACCCCGCTGCCCTCGCCG
>DAHUYY010000163.1:0-248 GCA_027306845.1 Vulcanimicrobiota bacterium
AAGCGAGACGCCTTGGCGATTGAAATCACCCTCCAAGCCGTGTCCTACCGCTTCATGCAATAAGACGCCGCCGCCGCCGGCACCGAGCAGTGTTTCGAATTCACCGGCAGGGGCCGGCCGCGCTTCGAGATTCACGAGGGCGATTCGTGCCGATTCACGCGCGATCTGCTCAGGCGTCATCGACTCGAAGAAGGCCACCGATATTCGCCCGCCGTCGGCACAATAACCGGTGCCACGTTCTTTTTCGT
>DAHUYY010000163.1:258-4330 GCA_027306845.1 Vulcanimicrobiota bacterium
TGCATTGAACGCCCAACGTCACCATCGGCCGACGGTCGGAACGGAACGATCCGTCGCTGCGTGCGATCCAGATCTCTTGCAACTCATCGACCACATGCGCGTTGACACCGACGATTTTTGCATCGCAATTGCGCGCCGCGCTTTCGGTACGCTCTAAAAGGGCCGCTAAAATTCGCGGGGCGGCGTTTTCGGTGCGATTGCGATCGTAGAGCCCGTCGCGCGAGCGCTCGAGCGCTCCCACGAATGCGGAGCGGGAGGTACCTTCGGCGGTGAGACGCGCGATAGCCGCCGCTCTCTCCGCCGCCTCTAATAGGCGCTCTTCAGTGATCTCTTCGGTGTAGGCGTAGCCGGCGGACTCGCCGACGACGACGCGGACACCCGCTCCAAGATTCTGCGAAAGCGCGGCCTCGTGAATTGCGCCTTCTTGCAAACTCATACGAACGCTCGAACGGCGCTCGCAAAAAATATCGGCGAAAAGGCCGCCATCGCGCAACGCGCGATCGAGAATACGTTGTGCGCTCTGCGCGGTAAGAGGTTCCTCCATCACGATCTTCTTACATCAACGAGAGGGCTTCAACGCTGCGGCGCATCGATCTATCGGGGTCACCCGGCGAGCCGTTAACCAGGAACGCAAAAATGACCTCTCCGTGCCGACGCGTGCGTACGTAGCCCTCAAGCGAAGATGCATCGTCGAGATGTCCGGTCTTCGCGCGCACGCGCCCATCCGCCGGGCCGAAATCGATACCTTGTAAGGTCCCATCGAGATCGGCTCGCGCCAAAAGCGGATGCATATCGTAGGCGCCGGTTCCGCGCGTACGCAAAAGTAAGGTCGCCAGCGTCAGGGCGGCAACACGATTCCCGTGACTGAGCCCCGACCCGTCGAGCAGTTTTATTCCCGGAGTCGGTACGTGCATGCGTCGCAACATCTTGCGTTCGGCACGGATGCCGTCTGCGACGCTCGCGCGGCCGTACGCGCGCAACGCGACCGCACGAAGTAATTGCTCGGCGTAATGATTATCGGATTGTACCAACATGTGCCGCTCGAGATCGCGCAACGGCGCGGAGCGGTGGTTCCACCAAATCGACGCGGTTAACGGTGCAGGGCTTACGAGCGTGCGCGGCCCGACGACGATGCCGACATGCACGAGCGCCTTTCTTAAAATTTCGGCGGCGTAGTGATTGGGATCGGTGACGGGAACCGAACCGTCGAGGTTTCCGTCGACGGAGAGAGCGGAGGTCGGCGCTTGATACGGTGCGCCGTCATTCTCCGGATTCCAATGCGGGTTGATCTCCGCGCCTATACTCGCACTTGGATCGACGGCAATGCGCGCGACGCTCTTCACACCCGCTGCGCGCAAGGCACGGGCGGCGTTCCGAAGGTCGCTTGCGAGCAAGCTCGGATCGCCCGAGCCAACCGCCCAGAGCGTACCGATCCTCGCTGTACTACGATAGGGAGCCCGCGCAACAAGTAACGTTGGGAAACGAAAGCCGGGGCCGAGCACGCGTAGCGCCGTCTCGGCGACGATTATTTTTTGTGCCGATGCCGGGGCGGCCGTGCTCGTGGCGCGATCGGCAAAAAGCGTATGGCCGCGTTCGTCGATAACGAATAAACTATAGCGGTGTGCCCCCTGCAACGAGGGTGCGAAGAGTCGCGCGATCTTTCGAGCGATCGCAGCACGCGCTGCTCCGTTCCACGATACGTAGCGCTCCGGTGGGCGCACGGGAATCGGCGTCGCCCGCGCAAAGGTAAGCGCTGCCGAGGCGGGCGCTTCGGGCCTTCGATGTGCCGCAAGAACGATAACGACCAAGGCGTACGCCGCAAAGAGCAGCGTCGCGACGATCGCTATGCGCTTACGGAGTCTCGAGAGCCGCGATTCGCTCGGCGATCTTCTTTTGCTCTTCACGCAACCGGTCGATATCTTCGCGTAAATGCGTCACCTGAGCGGGAACGCGTAACCCATCTCGGATCGTCATCGCCGCCTCGGCGGCATCGCGGCGCGCACGCCCATCGTGCGCGCTTCGCGCCAATCGGTCGAGCGCGCCGAGCGCGCGGGCATCGCCGAGTCCTTCGAGTGCAGAGATGGCGGCGAGTTGCACTAAAAACGCTTGGTCGTCGAGCAAGCCGATCGTCGCGTCGATCGCCGCACCGCGCTTCGTTTCGACGAGCTCTCCGAAACGCCCGAGTGCTGCAACCGCGGCGCGCCGTAGCCCTTCATCGCACCCGAGAGCCGAAGCGGAGAGTATTGCCGGGAAGGCCCGCTCGTCGGCGAGTTCGGCTAAGCCGCGGACCGCACCGGCTTCGATCGTTCCATTCCAACTCTGCTGCTTCGAGAGCGCGGTTAAGAGATCGAGCGCGCGAGGGTCGCGCGTCTTCCCAAGCGCGTGCGCCGCCGCCGCGCAGACGAGATACGATGCATCCTCGCGGGCGCGAACGACGAGCGCATCGGCGACCGTCGATTCGCGCCAGTTTCCCAATGCCTCGGCGACGGCGCGACGCACTTTCGGGTGCTCGTGTGCGAGCGCTCGGAGGAGAATATCTCGCGCCCACGGAGCTCGGCTCGCGCCGAGCATCCGTGCCGTTTCGGCGAGTACTCCCCAAAACGGCTCGCTGCGAAAAGCTTCGGAAAGCGCGGAACGCGCCGCGCTTCCTTCGTCACGTACGAGTTCGTCGGCGGCACGAATTCGCGCGATTGGGTCGGGATCGGCGGCGAGAACGTTCGCCGCTCCACTCGCGCCGAGCGCGAAGCGCACCTTTCCGAGAATCCCGGCTCCGGGATCGATGCGAATCAGCTGCGGCTCGCGCGGGCAAGGAATGACGAACCGTTCGTTCTGCCGCTCCACCCGCAAAACCAGACGCTGCTCGCCGAGGATCGGCTCGCTCCCAGCGTCGCGTCGCAACGATTGCGGGCGTTTGTCGAAAAGGCCGACCGGCAGATCGAACGGGAAGGGCGGGTGCTCGTCGTCGATCGCCTGCTCCTGATCGACGGCAATCGTTAATGCCGAGCGTTTCGCGTCCCACGTCGCCGCGATCTTCAATTCGGGATGCCCGGCTTTCATCACCCATCGATCGAAGAACCCGCGCATGTTGCGCCCCGTGCTCTCTTCGATCGCGCGCACGAGATCGATCGTCTCAACGTTCCGTTGCGCGTTCTGTGCGACATAGTGACGAATAGATCGCCAGAATCGCGCCTCGCCGAGGTCGCGGCGCAAAATGTGCAGCACCGCCGCCCCTTTTTCGTAGAGATGGCGGTCGAACAACTCAATCGGGTCGCGAAAACGATTGCAGACGATCGGGCGCCGATAGCGCGTCGCATCTTCGTCGAGATATCTCGACAGGCAGCCGAAGTGGTGGTAGAGATATTCGTCGTATCCGAGGTCGCGTTCGAACCAAACGCCCTCAAAAAACGTTGCAAAGCCTTCGTTAAGCCAAGCATGCGCCCAATCTCGGCAGGTGAGCAGATCGCCGAACCATTGGTGAGCGAGTTCGTGCGCCGCGAGAAAATCGGCGGAGTAATCGAGCGCCGCGCGCTCGTCGTGAAGCACTCGATCCGTTTGCGTCGTTGCCGACGTATTTTCCATGCCGCCAAAAATAAAATCGCTCACGGCGATCTGCGAATATCGCGCAAACGGGTATTGCGTGCCGATTCGTTCTTCGAACAGATCGATCATCGCAGGCGTTTTCCCGAACGCACGGCGCGCGTCATCGGCGCGCCCCGGCAACGCATAGAGGAGCACCGGAATTTTCGCCGCCCCCGCAGTGCCGAGATCGATCTCTTCGAACGGCCCGGCAACCATCGTCATGAGATACGTACTATGTTTTACCGCTTGTCGGTAGCGAAACAGGCTCTTTCCCGCTTCGTCACGGCGTTCGACCAACTCGCCGTTCGCGAGAGCAAATAAGCCTGCGTCGACGACGACCGTCGTCTCGGTCGGTTGTTTGGAGTGCGGGTAATCGAGACAGGGAAACCAATAACGAGCATTTTCGTCCTGGCTCTGCGTCCAACAATGGGCGACTTTTTGAGGATACGCCGAGCTCGGGGCAATAAAAAAAAGTCCGGCCCGCGGAAGCGTC
>DAHUYY010000164.1 GCA_027306845.1 Vulcanimicrobiota bacterium
TAGTAGATTTCGAGTCCGTCGAACTCCCCGGCCTCGCAGAGCTCGTCGACGATCGCCGCATCGGCGACGCGACCGGGGTGTGCGAGGACGGCGAGGCCGCCTGCAGCGCGAATCGCCGCGCTCGCGCGCTGCGGCGAGACGAACGTCGAGGGCACGAAGCCCGGCCGGCCGCGTCGTAAGAGGCTGCGGAACGCCGCGTCAATATCGCTGGAGATGCCGTTGGCGACCAGCGCGCGGGCGACGTGCGGTCGCCCCAACACCTTCGATCCCTGCGCGTGCCGTTCGACGTCGGCCATCGCGATCGAATAGCCGCCGGCCCGGAGTTGCTCCACCATGCGCTGCGCGCGCGTAAAGCGATGCTCGCGGTTCTCCACGAGAAACGCCGCGAACGCCGGATCGTCGGTGCGCAAGCCATAGCCGAGGACGTGCACTTCGGAGTTACGATAGTACGTATTGATCTCGGTTCCGACCACGACGCGGGCGCCTGCGTGCGGCGTAAAACGCCCGTACGCATCGAGCGTATCGTGATCGGTAATCGAATAGGCCTCCACGGCGCGCTCCGCCATCATCTCGGCGAGTGCTTGCGGTTCGAGGCTTCCGTCGCTACAAAGAGTGTGGGAGTGGAAGTCGACGATCACTCAATCGCGGCTCCGCCATCGAGCGTTCGGCGTTCGACGGCGATCGATATTCCGGTGCGCTCTTCGTCGCCGATGGGAACCGAGATAAACGAGGGCGTCCCAACGAGATCGAGCGACTCGTTTTTAAGATAGGCGCGCGCGATCGCGAGCGCCTTGACCGCCTGATTCACCGCAGCGGCGCCGACGGCTTGCACTTCGACACCGTCGCGTTGGCGCAGCGCAGCGGCGATCGCGCCGGCGACTGCGTTGGGGTTACTCTTGGCCGAAACTTTAAGGGTGGCCGGGGTGAAAGGGTGCGTGGTTTCGCCGTTCATGGAATGCCTCGTTGAAAGATGCGTTTGATGGAGATCGCTCGGCCCGAGCGGGTATCGAGGCAAAGAACCGCAGCACAGAGCTGTTTGGTTCCGCTTTTACAGACGGAGAAGCGATCCGAAAAACCCGTCAGAAAACGCGACAGCACCGCTTCGCTCTCCATACCGATGATACCGTCGCTGGGACCGGTCATCCCGAGGTCGCTAATATACGCTGTTCCGCCCGGCAAAATCTCTTCGTCGGCGGTCTGAACGTGCGTGTGCGTCCCATATATTGCAGAAACTTTACCGTCTGCGAAGCGAGCGAGACCCTGTTTTTCCGAGGTCGCTTCGGCATGCACGTCGACCACGATGCACGGCGTCACCGCGCGCATCTTCTCGATCTCTTCATCGAGCGCGCGAAACGGATCGTCGACGGGCGGCATGAACGTCCGCCCCATTACGTTGATGATGCCCAGCGTCACATCGCCGACGCGTAACGTGCCGGCGCCGGCGCCGGGGGTGCCGGGTGGATAATTTGCCGGGCGGATGACGCGGTCGCTCCGCTCGAGAAACGTCTTGAACTCGCGCTTATCGAACGTGTGGTTGCCGCCGGTGAGAAAGTCGACGCCGCTCTCGAAGAGCTCCTCGCACGTAGCCGCAGTCAAACCGAAGCCGGCGGCGATATTTTCGCCGTTAGCGATGCAGGCGTCGATCTCGTACTGATCGCGCAACACCGAGACGTAGCGTTTCACCGCTTCGCGCCCCGGCGAACCGACGATATCCCCGATAACGAGGACGTTCAAACGATCTAACGGCGAGGCGATGCCTTCCCTTTCCGGCGCTGATTGAGAAAATAGACCAACACGCGCTGGCCTTCGCGAAAGCCGATGAGGCCACCGGCGCGCGAGGGATCGCGCAGGCTCTCGACGGCGTAGAACGCCGCTTCATCGGCAGCCGCGCGGTCTTCGTCGAGTGTATCCTCGGCCGGGCGGCTCCGAACGAGTGCCTCGCCGAAGCGCGCGTCGAAGAACGCGCAGAGCATCTCGAGCTCATCCTTACTAAACGTGCCGCCGTCGCGCACGACCGTCACAAACGAGGTCGCGCGGTCCGCTTCGAAACGTACGCGAAGCGCGACCGGCTCTTCGCGCGAGAGATCGAGGAAGCAGGCGCAATGGTCGGAGATCGCTTCGGAGATGGCTGCTTGGTTGGATTTTTCTAGCCGACCGCGAACCGCAAAGCCCAATTCAAGCGTTCCGTCATTTGGGTGCGCTCGTAGCGACGCGAGCTCCGGAAAGCGCTCGAGGATCGCGCATATATAGTTAACGCTCTCTGCTTGTGGTGGAAACGGACGAATCGGCATGGATAACACTCTGGATTTGGCTATGGGGGGCCGCCTAGGTACGACACGCCCCGCCCGCTTACCCTTGCCGAAAGGGCTCTTTGGCCGCCTTTTTCTCCTTTTTACGCTTGTCGGCTCGCTTGTTTTCCTCTCCCAAGGAAGAGCTGAGGCGATCCCGGCCTTCGCCAACGGCCAAGGGCTCTCGTGTACCGCCTGCCACACGACCTTCCCCGGCATGACCCCCTACGGCATGATGACGATGATGTCGAATTTCCAGGATCTCGATTATCGCAAACAGCGGCAGGCCTTTCCCCTCGCGCTGCGCCTGCAAGTCGAGACGTTACTCGCCAATAAATCGCACCCCGCATCGACGGTCGCCCAGACGCTCTCGCTCTTGGGCGGCGGCTTCATCGGTCCGCACGTTACGTGGTACGGCGAGCAGCCGATCGTCGACAGCGGTTTTCCCGGCGTCACCGAACAGATGTGGCTTTCGTGGAACGATCTCTTTCACGGCAGCAACTCGATTCAGGTCGGCAAGTTCCACACGCCGTTTCCATTCATGCCCGCGCATGGATGGACGCTCGGCAATTATCTTCTTGCGACGCAGACGACCGGGCAGAACACGTTCAATCCGAACGATGCTCGCTGGGGCGCGGCCTTCAGCGGAATGACGCGCAATTGGATGTACAATGCATCGTGGCTCACCGGCAGCGGGCCGATCGGTACTGCGCTCGATTACAATCCGCAAGCGGGTCCGCGCACGCTCGATCTCAACCTCACCTACGGCGGCATGGTGCGCCCGTGGGCGATCGGGGCGGTCGCGATGAAAGGAACGGCACCGCTTTTCGGCGCCGGCGGCGCCTACGTCGCGGGCGACGCGTTCACGCGTCAAGGGCTCTATTACAGCTACCAGACCCGTTCGTGGTTCGTTCAGACGATGTATTACATCGGCCAGGATGCGCGCCCCGATCTCAACGTCGGTGCGACGCCGTTTCACGGCGCGATGCTGGAGATCGAACGCGATTTCGGTTGGCGCAATCACGTGCTGGTTCGTTACGATGTCGCATCGAGCGACACGCTCAACCGTCAGTATATCCTCGATGATGCCTACAATTTTCTGCCGAACCTGAAAGTCACCGGCGAACTCGGGCTGCAGCCCGGGGCGCACCCCTCGATCGCATTTGCCTTCGATTGGGCGGGCCCGTTCCAGCAGGGCAAACGCTATCTCTGGAATCCAACGGTCGGCGCGCGCCTCGTCTCCATCCATGCCGCGCCCGGCGGCAGCGGCATGGCGGGGATGCCCGGCATGGCCGGGATGCCCGGGATGCACGGCATGTCAGGAATGCACGGCATGTCGGGAATGCACGGCATGTCAGGAATGCACGGCATGTCGGGAATGCACGGAGCGCAGATCGCTGCGGGCGAGCACCTCGTTGCCGCGAACGGTTGTAGCGGATGCCACGGAGCGACCTTCGGTGGCGGCGTCGGCCCCGCATTAGTGGGGATCGAACATCGGCTCGCGCCCGCGCAAATCGCGAACTTCATCGCCCATCCGCGCGCGCCGATGCCGAATTTCGGTTTCACCAAGGCGCAGATCGCCGATATCGTCGCCTATCTTTCCAGCCTCGACGGCGGCGGAAACGGCATGACGCCGGTTATTACCACGACGCCGGTCGCCGGTCGCGACGACGTCATCGTCTCGGTTCGCTTCCCGATGATGATCCCGAAAACGGCGAGCATCGACTCCTCGATGTCGATGGGTGGCGGCACCACGCATGGCTCGACGACCGTACTCCACAAAACCAGCGATCCGCACGTATGGACGGCGCGCATCCATTTCGATATGGCGGGGCCGTGGACGCTGCGACTGAACTACGACGGGAAACACCTCACGCGAACCATAGAAGTAGGAGATTCACGATAGATGCAACGCCGTTCTTTTCTTACCGCCGGCGCGGGCGGCTTGCTTGTTGCAGCAGTCGCGCCCTTCGATGCGCGAGCGGCGGAGAACGGCGTTCTCGAACGCACCATCCATGCCGCTCCCT
>DAHUYY010000165.1 GCA_027306845.1 Vulcanimicrobiota bacterium
CACCACGCGGGCAGACACCCTCTTGCGTGGTAAAGCTATGCAGCAGGCGTTCGATTCCGGTCGCCCGGTCGATTTCGTACAGCGCACCGCGGCCCTTTTTGCCGCCGCCGCAGGTCGCGCCATAAAGTCGATCGCCGTACGGCGTCACTCCGCCGTACGGAAGCCTCCCATCGATCGCACCGCTATCGTCGGCGCGAAACGCATGCACCGTTCGCTCCGCATGAGTCGCAACATCGATGGCAAAGACGACACCGTTATTGCTCGGGCCGCCCCCTCCCGCGGTCGTTCCGTAGAGGGTGCCGTCGACATACGTAAGGCCGGCATACGGATTTGCGCCGTCGGCGCCGTGAAACTGGTGGAGGACGCGGAAGTCTCCGCCCGGGGTCGCGCTGAAGACCGTTCCGGCAAGGCGCGGTTCGGCACCCCCGAACTTGGCCGTTCCATAGAGCACGCCGTGCACCGCGATCAACGTACCGCGCGGATCGGCACCCTCGTTCGCTCCGTTGAAGCTATGCACCACGCGCTCGACCCCGGTCTTCGGATCGAGCGAAAAGATCGTCCCTGCGCCGTGTGCGCCACCGGCTGAGGTCACGCCGTAGAGGAGCCCGCCGAGCACGCATAGGCCGCCGTGCGGGTTAGCCCCGTCGCCCGCCGTCTCGCTAAAGCCGTGCACGATGCGTAGCGCTCCGCTCGAGGGATTGACGGCGAATACCGTCCCGTCGCCGTAGCGCCCGCAGTTACCCGCGCCGGTGCCGTAGAGCGCGCCGTTGTACCGCGTCAGCGCCGCCCACGAGTGGTAGCCGCTGGTCGCGCACGCTAGATCCGCGATCACGCTGAAACTCGACGCAGCCGGCGCGACCACGCGAGCCGCGGTGCCGCGCGGCAGTACTCCCGCCGCCGACTGCGCGCAACTTACAAGACCCACCGAAGCGACGAGAAGCGAAAGAGCCGCCGACAGCCTCATATCAGGCTGAACAACGTTCGCATGGCGTCAAAGGTTCCCTGGCGCACGCGGGCGAGGCCCTGACCTACGTTGCAGTCGTCCGATTTGGCGCGGTGTCACGTGTATGACCGCATCGCGCGCAATGACTATCCAACCGAATTTGGCGGACGCGCGTTGCGGACGCCGTTCTTGGAGCGGTGGACCGGCCATGACCATGAACTTCCCGAGAACCCGGCGGCCCTCTCCGGGTACAAGCCATCCGAAAAGATCTATGCCGGTCAGTCTGTCGGCGTGCTCGGTATGGTAAGACCGGCGGCAACGATCGTCGTCGAGTTGACCGCGCACGCATACGGTCTCCTCCACGCCGTTGGAAGGGACCGAACGCGATATGCGAAGCCGGGACTCGTTCGTGAGCGCTCTTCGGACGTCGGCACGATCCTTATCCGCTTTCAGTTCGCAGCCACGCCAGGTGGCACCGTCTTCCTCGTGCCTACACCCACGCCGCGTTGCTGACGACCGAACGCCAACGTCCATCCGAGCGCCCTTACAACCGATTTTGACCTCACACCCGCGCGCGCTTTTTCCGAACGAGCGACGCCGTAGCGGTCGCGACCGTAGCGTTCTCGTCGGTAGCGACAACGCGAACCGCCACCCGCGATGACGGCAACGACACGACATCGGCGTGACGATCGTTTGCATCGCGATCGAGCTCCATGCCTAAGTGCTCAAACCTACGCATGATCGACGAACGGATCGGCGCTAGGTGCTCTCCAACGCCTCCCGTGAAAACAAGCGTGTCGAGCCCTCCGAGCACGGCCGCAAAGGCGCCGATCGCCTTTACAACCGACGTGCAAAACACGTCAACGGCCGTCGCCGCCCGCGCGTCGCCGCTGCGTTCGAGCAGTACGCGAAGGTCGGCCTCGCCGCCCGAGAGCGCCCGTACCCCACTGCGTTCTTCGAGGAGCCGTCGCAGCTCCGCGACACTTTTTCGTCCCGACTCCAGCAGGTAGAGAAGTACTCCCGGATCGAGATCACCGGGACGCGTTGCCATCACGATCCCGCCGAGGGTGCTGAAACCCATCGTACACTCTACCGGCTCGCCGTCGTTCAGTGCCGCGACGCTCGCACCACTACCGAGATGGGCGACGATCGAACGCCGCCCCAGCTCGCAGCCCATTTTCGCGCGGATGTATTCGTACGAGAGCCCATGAAACCCGTAGCGACGAAGGAGCCGGGACTCGCTGTTCTCTAGAGGAAGCACGCGCGCGCATTCTGGAAGCTCGCGGAAAAATGCCGTGTCGAAACAGACGACGCTCGGAACGCTGGCGAACTCATCGCACACCGCTCGTACAATCGCTAAGGCAACCGGTAGATGTAACGGATCGAGGGGCTGAAAGCGCTCGAGCCGAGCGAGCAGCACCTGGGTTGCGAACGCGGGTACGTCGTCGGTGCCTCCGAATACCATCCGATGCCCGATCGCATCCAAAGGAACATCGGTCAACACATCGCGGCCGAGAACGCTAGCTATGGTCGCCTTCGCCCCGCTCACAGTCGGCTCCATCGATACCGTCCGTGTAAATAGCCGGCGCGCGCCATCTGACTCGATCGCGTAGATGCCGTACTTCAGCGACGAAGAGCCGGCGTTAAACGTAAGTACGTTCACGTACGCTCGCGAACCGGCCAAAGCCACTCTCGAATTTCCGGCATATCTTCGCCATACTCCACGATGTAGCGCCGATGTTGCGCGAGCTTATCGCGAAGTAGTTGCTGTGCGTGCGCCGCCGACTCCCGCAGCCTCGGAACGTGGCAAATGGCATCGTCGGCTAGATGAAATCTATCGAGCTCGTTGAGAACGGTCATATCGAATGGCGTCGTGGTCGTGCCGTGCTCTTGGTAGCCATGTACGTGGAAGTTGTCGTGATTGGTGCGGCGATAGGTAAGGCGATGAATTAATCCAGGATAGCCGTGGAACGCAAATACTACCGGCTTATCGGCGGTAAACACGGCGTCGAACTGCACGTCGGTTAGGCCGTGCGGATGCTTTTCATGTGCTTCTAGGCGCATCAGGTCTACGACGTTGACGACGCGTACTCGCATATCGGGTACGTGAGTTCGCAGAAAATCGACGGCCGCTAGCGTCTCGAGCGTGGGAACATCGCCAGCGCATGCCATCACGACATCGCAAGCGACTCCATCATCGTTGCTTGCCCATTCCCATATGCCTAGGCCTTCCGAGCAATGCGTCACGGCCGCTTCGACGTCCAACCACTGCGGCTCA
Source organism: Vulcanimicrobiota bacterium (assembly GCA_027306845.1). Lineage (GTDB taxonomy): Bacteria > Vulcanimicrobiota > Vulcanimicrobiia > Vulcanimicrobiales > Vulcanimicrobiaceae > JABEUX01. The sequence goes on from DAHUYY010000165.1 coordinate 3,222, forward strand.
GGCTGCTTGCCGGAAACAACCACGTTGATATAGTTCCTGCTGCGGAGTACGTGATCGATCGTTGAAAGGAGCGTATTCGCATCAGGGGGCAGATACACGCGCGTGACGGTCCCCGATTTGTTCATGACGATGTCGAGGAATCCGGGATCTTGATGCGTGAATCCATTGTGATCCTGACGCCACACGTGCGAGGTTATGAGATAGTTCAGCGACGCTATTGGGCGCCGCCACGCGATTGCCCTAGACGCTTCAATCCATTTCGCATGCTGGTTGAACATCGAATCAATCACGTGAACGAACGCCTCGTAGCTCGTAAGGAGCCCGTGCCGACCCGTAAGGAGGTAGCCTTCGAGCCATCCTTGGCATGCATGCTCGCTGAGCATCTCCATGACCCTTCCCTCCGGACCGACGTGGTCGTCGCTCGGTAGGGACTGCGCCGTAGAACAACGATCGGTTACCTCGAACACCGCATCGAGTCGATTGGATGCCGTTTCGTCTGGAGCGAACAAGCGCATCGTGTTTGGGTTCTCGCGCAGGACATCGCGGACGAATGCAGCCGCCGTCCGCGTCGCTTCCCCGAGTTTGCTTCCCGGCGATGGCACTGCGACGGCGTAGCTACGAAACTCGGGTAGTACCAGTGGCTCAAGGAGCTCGCCGCCGTTAGCCTGCGGGTTCGCGCTCATTCGGCGCGCGCCGCTCGGCGCGGCGTCCCTAATATCGGCACGTAGCGCGCCAGACCCATCGAACAGTTCCTCGGGACGGTACGAGCGCATCCAAGCTTCGAACTGTACTAGATGCTCCGGATGCTTCTGAAAGTCGCCGATCGGGATTTGGTGCGCGCGCTGCGTACCCTCGATCTGCAACCCGTCGACGAATTTCGGGCCGGTCCAGCCCTTTGGCGTCTTAAGGACGATGGCCGGCCACGCCGAGCGCTGCGTGAATCCTCGACGACGCGCCTCGCTTTGAATCTCGCGGATCCGCAGATATGCCCAATCGAGCGCCTTCGCGAACGACCGGTGTACGATCGAAGGGTCGTCGCCGGCGACGATCGTAGCGTCATAGCCGTAGCCC
>DAHUYY010000166.1 GCA_027306845.1 Vulcanimicrobiota bacterium
CAACGATCGCGCCGACGGCAAGGAGCGTGCCGACGAGATAGAGCGGCGCCCGCGAACGTCCGCGCGCCACCGCTCGATCGGAGAGTTTCGCCGATGCAAGCTGCGCGAGAATTGCAACCACCGCTCCCGTCGCAGCAAAGACTGCATACTTCTCGGCGGCGTCGCCTGCGAAGATCGAGACCAAGCGAACCTGCAGCAGCACCCCGAGAACGGCCCCCCATACAACCTGGATGCCGAACCAAAAAAACGCGAGCCGCGCCGCTTCAGGTACGCGCACGTGCGTACCGATATTCATCGAGCGAATCGACGTCGAAGCAGAGTTCGGGCGGGCAACCGCGTATCGCCGCGACCCTCGTACCGAGCACGCGCGTCGCACGGCGCTCGATCTGTGCTACGCCGAGGCGACCGATCGCGTGTGCGGCGAGAACGCCGAGACCGGCGCGCATCGCCATTCGCCATGGATACTTTCGAGCGTTAAAAAAGGCGGCGCTCTCGCGAGCCACTGCGTCGATGGCAGGCATCGGAACGACGAACGCTCCGGCGTTCACGATACGTTCGCCGCGAAGGAGGACGCCGTTGGTCGGCGCAGCCGGAAAGCGAGTTTCATACTCGTCGCCGCTGCAGAGTCCGAGCGCGACGGTCTCTGCGGGAATCGCCTCGAGATATCGCTGGAGCGCGTCGGCGCTGAGAAACGGCAGATCGCAGGCCAGCAACAGGGTCGCCGGCGCGGCGGTGTCGTCGCGAAACGCGCGCAGGCAAGCCAGCATATTCGCAGCGCCCTCCCCGTTATCGGGAAGAACGCGCTCCACCCGCCGATCGCAACGTGCGGCAACTTCGGCGTCGCCGAGAACGACGATCCGCCGCGCGCCTAAAGCGGCGGCGGCTGCGATCGTTCGTTCGAGGATGCTGCTCGCTCCGATCGGGGCGAGCGCTTTGACTTCCGTCCCAGCTTCGGCGGCGAAGGCACCGCCGATGCGTCCTCCGGCGGCGATTGCGACGTTGATCCCGTCGATCGTCACCGAAGGTACCGCGTTACTTCTTAACGGTCTTCTTCTTGCCGGCGACGGTGCGCTTGGGACCCTTGCGCGTGCGCGCATTGGTCTTCGTGCGCTGGCCGCGGACGGGAAGCCCACGCCGATGGCGCAAGCCGCGGTAACATCCGATATCCATCAGGCGCTTGATATTGCCCTGTACTTCGCGGCGAAGATCTCCCTCAAGCCGAAGCGCGAGCCCGTCGATCGCTTCGCGAAGGCGCTTCTCGTCTTCTTCGGAGAGCTCTTTCACCCGACGGCTCGGGTCGATCCCTGCTCGTTCGAGCAATTTCGCCGCCGTGGTCGGGCCGATGCCGTAAATATACGTGAGTGCGATCTCGATACGCTTTTCGCGCGGAAGATCGATACCGGAAATGCGAGCCATGGATTACCCCTGTACCTGTTTGTGCTTTGCATTGACATCGCAAATAATCCGCACTTTGCCGTGACGGCGGATGACTTTGCATTTGTCGCAGATTTTCTTAACTGACGGACGGACTTTCATGGACGGTTCCTCGTTCTATGATGCGCTGCGCGCATTATTTGTAGCGGTAGGTAATGCGGCCGTGCGTTAAATCGTACGGCGAGAGTTCGACTAACACGCGATCTCCCGGAAGAATTCGGATGAAGTTCATTCGAATTTTCCCCGAAACGTGGGCGAGCACCCGATGCCCGTTTGCAAGTTCGACGCGGAACATTGCGTTGGGCAGGGGTTCGACGATCGTGCCTTCGACCTCGATCGCCTCTTCCTTGGGTACCGCCGTCTTGGCGGCTTTGTCGGCATTCGGCTTTTTCGCCGGACGCCCACCTCGGCGTTTTCCTCGCGCCATTACACTTTAGCTCCTCACCATTGACTCGCCCGATAATTTTTCCGCATCGGGTCGATAGCGTTCCACGTCGGGGTGCTCCCCCACGCTGCGAAGCGTGAGGATGCGCGGCCCCTCGGGCGTGACCGCAATAGTGTGCTCGAAGTGCGCCGAGAGTTTACCATCTGAGGTGACGACTGTCCAGCCGTCCCGCAGTGTCTTCACCTGGTAGCTGCCCTCGTTGATCATCGGTTCGACGGCCAAAACGAGCCCGGGACGGAGCTCGGGGCCGGTCCCCGGCGTCCCATAATTGGGCACCTGGGGCTCCTCGTGCATCGCCCGGCCGACCCCGTGGCCGACGAGCTTTCGCACGACGCCGTATCCGTGCCGTTCGGCATGGCGGGCAACGGCGGCTCCGATATCGCCGACATGACCGCCGACGAGCATCTGCGCTATGCCCTCCATCATCGATTCCTGGGTGACGCGGAGCAAGCGCGCCGCGCTCTCCGAGATCTTCCCCACCGGAACCGTGACGGCACTATCCGAGACGAATCCCTCGAACGTGGTTCCGATATCGATCGAAAGCAGATCCCCCTCTACGAGAACGCGCTCCCCGGGGATGCCGTGCACGACCTCGTCGTTCACCGACGCGCAGATCGAGGCCGGATAGTCGTGATAGCCAAGAAAGGTCGGGATACCTCCGCGCGAGCGAATGCCCTTCTCGGCAAGTGCGTCGAGCTCGCTCGTCGTGATTCCCGGGCGAACCGCAGCCATAAGCTCCACCAGCACCGCAGCGGTGATTTTTCCGCTACGCCGGATCGTATCGATCTCGCGCGCGCTCTTGAGTTCGATCATGCCTTTACCATACTAGTGGGCATGTTCGAGTGCGAGTGCATGCACGAGTTGGTGCGCGACATCACCGACCGCCGCGCTTGCGTCGATGGTTTCAAGGCGCCCCGCTTGCCGATAATAATCGACCAAAGGCATGGTCTGCGCTTCGAAAACATCGAGGCGCTTGCGCACCGTCTCGGGTTTATCGTCATCGCGCTGCACCAGCTCCCCGCCGTCTTCGTCGTCGATGCCGGCGACCGCAGGGGGGTTAAAACGTTCGTGATAGACGCGCCCCGTCCGCGGATTGCTCCAGCGTCCGAGCAGCCGTTCCTCCAATAACGCGCGCTCGATGCGAAAGTAGATCGCTAGAGGAAGGCCGCGCCCACGCGTTTCGAGCAAAGCGTCGAGCGCTTGCGCCTGGGGAATCGTACGCGGAAAACCGTCGAAAATCACCGCCGCGCCGGGGCGAAGTTCACCTTCGACCATCTTCACGATCAGCGCATCGGGAACGAGCTCCCCGCGCGTCATAAAGCCCTGGGCCTCTTGCCCCAGTTCGCTGCCGCGCGCACGATGTGCGCGCAGAAGATCGCCGGTCGAGAGTTGCTCGAAGCCGAAGTGTTCGCAGAGAATCTGTGCCTGCGTTCCCTTACCGGCTCCCGGAGCCCCGAGCAGTACGACATCGGGCATCAGCGCTTGATAAACCCGCGATAATCGCGCATCGCCAAGCGCGCCTCGATCTGCGTGATCGTATCAAGCGCGACGCCGACCACGATCAACAATGAGGTCGAGCCGAGATAGAAGGTCGTAATCGAAAGACCGTGCTGTAATGCACCGGGCAATACCGCAAGAATGCCGAGGAAAATTGCGGCCGCGGTCGTGATCCGCAAAAGCACTTTATTCAGATAATCGACCGTCGGCTGGCCGGGGCGAATACCGGGAATAAAGGAGCCGCTCTTCTTCAGGTTGTCGGCAATATCGGCCGTGTTGAGGACGACCGAGCTATAGAAAAACGTGAAGATGACGACGAGGAGGAAATACACGATGTTGTAGCTCCACGAACTCGGCGCAAACCACACGTTAAACACTTCACTCCAGGCCGCACCGTTCAGCGGGAATTCGAGCAAGAATTTTCCGAGGTGCAGAATCGTGAAATACGTCGGTTGGATGCCGATTCCGTGGGTAAACCACGATAGCGCCTGCTGCGGAAGCAACAAAATCGAGATCGCGAAAATGATGGAGATAACGCCGGCGTTATTGAGCCGCAGCGGAATGTAGGTGGAACGCCCGGCAAACATCTTGCGGCCCACGGTGCGGCGTGCCTGCTGCACGGGAACGCGACGTTGGCCTTGGTAGAGAAACACGATGCCGATGATTGCGGCGATGGTGACGACAAGATAGAGCACGAGGTTGAGGATGTTCGTCGCGCCCTGGCTCGCCGAGGCGTACGTTTGGGCGATATAGGTGGGGTAGCGCAACACGATACCGATGAAGATGATCAGCGATATACCGTTTCCGATCCCTTTGTCGGTAATCTGCTCGCCCAACCACATAAGAAACATCGTTCCGGCGACCATAATCGTGATGGCGAATAGCAAATAGATCAGGCTCGTGTCGTAAAA
>DAHUYY010000167.1 GCA_027306845.1 Vulcanimicrobiota bacterium
TTCGAGGTCGGCGATCTTATCGAACCCGGTGCCGCCGTGTTGACGATCGGCGACCTTCTCCACCCGTATCTTTACGTCTACGTTAGCGAGAGCGATTTGCCGCATATCCAGACGGGGATGGCCGCCGATGCAACGCTCGACGGAATGCCGGGAAAGATCTTTCACGGCAGAGTTACCGAGATCGCGACGAACGCGGAGTTTACGCCGGAAAACGTGCAGACGAAGGCGGAGCGGATCGATTACTTAGTCTTCCGTGTCAAGATACAATTCACCGATGCGAGCGGGACGCTCAAGCCCGGATTGCCGGCCGATGCACTCATTCATGGGTGAAGCATGAGTGTCGCGCTAAAGATCGCCGACATCACGCGCCGTTTCGGTGCTACCGTCGCCGTCGACGGAGTAACGCTCGAGGTCGAGAGCGGTGAAATTTTTGCGCTCGTCGGCCCGGACGGGGCGGGCAAGACGACGCTGATGCGTCTCCTCTGCGGCGCGCTCGCGCCCGATAGCGGCAGCGCAACGGTCGACGGCATCGACGTCGTTACCGAGGCGGAGCGCGTTCAGGGCGCGGTCGGCTACATGCCGCAGCGCTTCAGCCTCTACCCCGATCTCTCCGTCATGGAGAACCTTCGCTTTTACGGGAACATCTTCGGTATCCCCAAAGCCGAATTCGAAGCTCGCGCGAGTTCCTTACTCGCTGACTTTGCGCTGGCGGAGTTCGCCGAGCGTCTCGCCGAGGCGCTCTCCGGCGGAATGAAACAAAAATTGGCGCTCGCCTGCACGCTCATCCATCGACCGAGCACGATTCTTCTCGACGAACCGACCGCCGGTGTCGACCCGGTCTCACGGCGCGAATTTTGGCGTCTGCTCTACCGCATCAATCGTTCAGGAACCACGGTCTTCGCGAGCACACCCTACATGGACGAAGCCGAGCGCGCGCATCGCGTCGCGTTCATGACCGGAGGAAAGATTGCGAGTGTCGGCACGCCGAGCGAGCTCAAAGCCGGCCTGCACGGTGAGATCGTCGAGGTCCGTTGCGCGCGTTATCGCGATGCTCGACGCGCCCTCCACGGAGTGCCGACGGTACGCAGCGTTGAAATGTTCGGCGATGCGCTCCACGCGCTCGTTTCATCCGCTGCCGAGGCGATTCCCGATTTCCGTCGACGCCTGCGCGAGGCCGGCATCGAGGACGCCGTTTTCCGCGCGGTTCCGCCGTCGCTCGAAGATGCATTCGTCGCGAGACTCACCGCATGAATGCAACGACGAGCGTCCACGTGGAGAGGCTCGGCAAACGCTTCGGTGACTTCGTTGCCGTCGATGCGATATCGTTCGATATTCGGGCCGGGGAGATTTGGGGTTTTCTCGGGCCGAACGGCTCCGGAAAATCGACGACGATTCGGATGTTATGCGGTGTGCTGGAGCCATCGTCGGGCACCGCCGACGTGCTCGGATTCGATGTAGCGCGCGACCCCGAAGCGGTGAAGCTGCGGATCGGATACATGTCGCAGGGATCGACGTTGTGGGCCGATTTAACGGTTCAGGAGCATCTGCGCTTTTATGCGGGGCTTTACGGCATGAACGGCAGCGAGCGCGAGGAGCGGATCGCGGCGTGGATGCAGCGCATCGGGCTTGGCGACCGACGCGCGCAGCTTGCGGGGACCTTACCCGGCGGCTACCGGAAACGTCTCGCCCTCGCATGTACGCTGCTGCATTCGCCGCAGATGATTTTTCTCGACGAACCCACCGCCGGGGTCGACCCGGTCTCGCGTCGCGAATTTTGGGATATCATCGTCGGCCTCGCCGACGAGGGAACCACGGTGATGGTGACCACGCATTATCTCGACGAAGCCGAACACTGCAACCAACTGGCGATGATCTATAACGGCAAGATCGTGGCGCGCGGAAGCCCCGAGGAGCTCAAACATCTTCCGCAGATCGGCACGACCGTCGAAGTGCTTTCAAACGACACGGTCGCCGTGCTCGATGCCATCGAACACCTTCCCTTCGTTCGCGGCGCCGGTTTATACGGATCGTCGCTCCATATATCGCTCTCCGACGCCGCTGAGATCGAAAGCCTGAACGCGGCGATCGCAGCACGCGGACTCTCCGCGGGGGCGGCGCACTCCGTACTGCCCTCGCTTGAGGACGTTTTTTCAGCGGTGGTACAACCGCAATGAACTGGCGGCGCGCTTGGACGATCGCACAAAAGGAATACACGCAATTTTTTCGCGACCGGCGGACCGTGGCGGCGACGATGTTAATGCCGCTCATTCAAGTCGTGTTGTATGGATATCTATCGAGCGACGTGCGGTATCAACCGACCGTCGTGTGGGATCTCTCGCAGAGCGCCGAGAGCCGTCAGCTTCTCGAAGCGTTTACGAATTCGCAGTATTTTTCGATGAAGTATCGCGCGACGAGCATGGAGGGTGTCGTGCGACGGATCGCCGATGGAGAAGCGCTCGCCGGGATCGTCATTCCGCCGAATTACGCCACCTTACTCCACCGCGGAAAGACGCCGCAGGTGATGGTCGCCGTCGACGCCTCCGACGCCACCGCTGCGCGCACCAGCCTTTCGGTCGCCCAGGCGGTCGGGAGCAGCGTGAGTGCGAAGATCGAGCGGAAAGCCATCGCAGCGCGCGGCATCCCGATCCCGATCGTCGGCGTCGATATCCGCGCCCGAGCTTGGTACAACACCGCCCTGCGTCAAGAGGTCTTTATCGTGCCGGGCGTGCTCGCGCTCGTCATGCAATTCACGATGACGTTCCTCAGCATGAGCACGATCGTGCGCGAGCGCGAATTGGGGACGCTCGAGCAACTCGTGGTCAGCCCGATTCGTTCGTCGGAGCTCATGCTTGGGAAGATGCTGCCCTTAATGACGATCGGCTATATCAACGTCACCGCGATTCTGTTGATGGCGATTTTCTGGTTCGGCGTACCGATCGCCGGCAGCGTGCTCTTGCTGTATTTTACCGTGCTGGTCTTTTTCTTCACGACGCTGGGCATGGGCATCCTCGTCTCGACGCTCGCCAAGACCTACATCCAAGCGACGCAGCTGATTCAATTTTTTCTGATGCCGAGCATGCTGCTCTCGGGATTTATCTTCCCGGTCGATGCGATGCCGCTTCCCCTGCGAGCGCTCTCCTACTTCGTGCCGCTCACCTATTTTCTCACGATCGTGCGCGGCATCATTATCAAAGGCGTCGGCATCAACTACCTGTGGCCGCAGATCGCGTTGCTCGCGGCACTCGGCCTCGGCGTCTTCGTCTTTGCCGTGACGCGCTTCCAGAAACGAATCGACTAACGAACGATCGCCACCGCTTCCCTAGCGCATGAGCGCGCGGCGAATGGCGCGGCGATCGGCTGCCGATTTTAGCGCGACGACGACCACGACTCCGCCTCTGCGCAGGCCGACGCGCCAGTCGTCGGCCTCGGCTCCGAGTTCGAGCAAACCGCCGATGATGCCGCCGCCGACCGCTCCGAAACTCGCTCCCGCGAGCGTCGCCACCAACGGGCCGGCGACGAAGGGCGCGGCGATGCCTTCGGTTGCGGCAATCAACGCAGCCGCCGATGCGGCGGCGATGACGGCGCCGATCGTCGCCCCGGTCGCGGCGCCGAGCATGCCGCCGTTTTCGCCGAAACCTCCGGAGATCGCCATCGGCGAGGTATCGCTCTCGAAATTGCGATCGACGGGCAGATTTGTTTCATCGAGGATGAGACGAATGCTCTCGTCGTTATAGCCGATCGCATGAAGTTTATCGAGAGTTCGATCGGCACGCGCGCGATCGCTAAAGAGTTTTGATTCGTATTGAATGGTTTCCGTCATCGTACACCTCGTTTTCAGATGCTTACTCCGCGCCGATATCCACCAAGCATAGGGCGGTCGAGGAGAATTTTCGAGGAATCGCTGCACGCTAAAAGACGAACGACGTGCGCCTGCCTCCGTTCGCGGCGCTAGCGAGCGGGGCCCGAGCATGCACTGCCGTCGTAACCGCAAACTTTAGCTTTGCCTAAAAGGCGCGCCCGTGCCGAGGCATCTTCGTTCAGCCGGATGCGATGCGCGAGGGAATCGAAGGCCGTAGCGCCGTTCTACCGGACCTGCGGATATGAAGGCGACGGTGTCGGACCCGTTTGGGTGACGAACAGCCGTGAAATTCACGCTGCACGAGCTGGCGACGATCTGCCCCTCGTGATACGTGTACATCGAATTGCCGTCGGGCATGCGGTAGGTGTCGGCCGGCGGACCCCACGCGGCGATCAGCTCGTTGACGTTGCGTCCCTGCCACGAGCCG
>DAHUYY010000168.1 GCA_027306845.1 Vulcanimicrobiota bacterium
TGGACCAACGGCTCGGTCCCCGAGGGGCGCACGAGGATCCGCCCCCGCCCGGCGAGCGAGCGCTCGACCCGGTCGATCGCCTGCAGCACCTCGCGGTGCTGGGCGCTCGCTTTGGAGTGCACGCGGACGTTCTGAAGGACTTGCGGCGCCTCGACGACCGCCGCGACGAGATCGGCGAGCCGCTGTTGCGAGCGTGCCATCTCACCGAGGATTGCGAAGGCGGTCATCGTTCCGTCCCCGGTGGTATTGCTACGAAGATCGATGACGTGCCCGGATTGCTCGGCACCGAGAAACGCGCCGCTCTCGCGCATGCGCGCCAAAACGTAGCGGTCGCCGACGGCGGTGCGGTCGAGGGTGATGCCCCGTGCGGTTAACGCGCGTTCGAGGCCGATGTTGCTCATCACCGTTCCGACGACGCGCTCGGCGCGCGCTTCGTTTTGCGCGCGCGCGGCCAACGCGAGTGCGTAAAGAATATGGTCGCCGGTCACGGTTGCGCCGCGCTCGTCGATGAAGAGCGCACGGTCGGCGTCGCCGTCGAACGCCACGCCGACGACGTGCTTCTTTCCGCTTGCATGCAGGGTTTGAACGGCCTCGCGCAGCGGTTCGAGGTGCGTCGCACCGCAATGCACGTTGATGCGCGCGCCATCGTGTTCGCAGTGCAATTCGTGCACGGTCGCTCCGGCTTTGCGCAGCGCGTAGGGTGCGACGGCGTAGGCCGCGCCGAAGGCAGCATCGACGACGACTTCGATGCCGCGTAGATCGGCACCGAGCCCTTCCAATAATGCGTAATAATGCTTGCCGAGATTCTGCGCGGTGGTGATCTGTCCGATGCCCACGCCGGTCGGGCGCTCGAATTCGTCGCGCTCCATCGCCGCTTCGATCGCCGCTTCGACGGCGTCGGATAACTTGAATCCATCGGGGCCGAAGAATTTAATTCCGTTATCGGCGATGGGATTATGCGAAGCCGAGATCATCGCGCCGGCCGCGGCGCCGGTCGCGCGCACGATGCAGGCAATCGCCGGCGTCGGCAGGACGCCGACGGAGATCGCGTGACGACCGACCGAAGCGATGCCGGCCATCAACGCCGATTCGAGCATCGGCCCGGAGAGCCGCGTATCGCGCCCCACCACGATCGGCAACGATGCCTCGGAGCGATCGATGAGCGCGTGGGCCGCCGCGCGCCCGACACGCATCGCGAGTTCGGGCGTGAGCTCGTCGTTGGCAACGCCACGAATGCCGTCGGTGCCGAAATAGCGCATTATCGTTGAGGGCCTTCCCCGGCTACCGCCGTCACGCGAATAAGAATGAGATCGGGGGTTACCGAGACGCCGGGCACCGTTCGCCCGATCACGTCGACGGGAACGACGCGGCGCATGCTATCGGTGGTTCCGGGGCTCTGCGGTAACGGCACGTCGACGCGTACTCCGGCTACCTGCGCCAAGACTCCGCTCGTTCCTTGGAGCGTCACCGAAGCGGGGTCGGCGGCGATCTTCGAAACGACGACGCCGTTGCGCGGCGTGCCCGTGTAGTGGATGAGCGGACTCGCTAAGCGGCGCTCGATCCGCTCGATGCGCAGCGTTACCGAACCCGGGCTGAGGCTCTGCACCGCGATATTCGGCGCGACGAGCGTGATCGGGACGTTCTGCACGCCGCTGGAGAGCCCGGCGAGATTGAGAACCGCTTTTACTTGGTCGGGCTTGATCGGGGTGGCATCGCGATTGGCACGGACCGTCACGACGGCGTTTTTGTCGGAGAATTCCGCAACTTCGTCGGGCGGCAGATTGATCGCCACGATCGGCACCGAGAGTTGCTGATCGTATTGCGATGCGAGCAACGGATTATTGGTGTAGCGAAAAAACGCCCATCCGGTCACCGCGATGAGAAAAGAGAGCAGCTTAAGCGGGAAGTTGTGTCGGAGGATTTTCATCTTCTTCTTCCCGCTTTAAGCGTTTTTTGGCAATGCTGCGAACGGCGCCGATGCGCGCGCGCATCTGCATGACGAAATCTGCACCGGCGGTCGCCGGATCGCGCGCGGGGCGCGTCACGGAGAGCAAGAACCGGCGCAGCCGCTCTTCATCGTCGACCGCGCGCGAGAGCTTTCCATCGCGGGCGATGCGCACGCTGCCGCGCTCCTCGGAGATGACGATGACGACGGCATCGGTCTGTTCGGTGATGCCGAGCGCGGCACGGTGGCGCGTTCCATAACGCTCTTCGCCGAAGCGCGGCTCCGCGAGCGGCAGAAAGCAGCCGGCGGATTCGATGAGTCCCTCGCGCACGATCGTCGCACCGTCGTGAAGCGGCGAACGCGACATGAAGATCGCCAGTAGCAGCTCGACGCTGACGCGCGCATCCATGCGCGTGCCCGTCTCGGCGATCTCGCGCAAACCGCTCTGCTGTTCGAGGACGATGAGCGCGCCGATGCGATTACGCGCGAGGACGAAAGCCGCGCGCGCGATGATCGCGATCACCGGATCGTCGGTGCGCGGCCGGTCGTCATCGGGATCGCTCTCGCTCAAGCGAAAGAGGCCGCCGCGCCCGAGCTGTTCGAGCGCGCGGCGGAGTTCGGGCTGAAAGACGATCGGCAGCGTCACGGCGGCACCGACGACGATTAACTGCAGGATCGCACCGAGTAGATAGAGGTGGAGCAAGCGCGCGATACCGAGCAGGCCGACGAGCACGAGAACACCGGTAAGAATCTGCACCGCGCGCGTGCCGCGGATGAGCAAGATGAGGTAATAGAACAGCACGCTCGTCGCGAGCACGTCGAAGACGTCGGTGATGCCGACGCCGGAAAAGATCGAGGTTAGGATATCCACGTTCGTTCGATCGCGGCTTCGAGGATGGAACCTTCGCTCAAGCGAGGTTCGGCGAGCATCTCGCGCGCGATCGCCGCGCGTGCGCGGTCGTCGAGCGGCGCGAGCAACGATCCGCGCAACGAGCACCCATGCGCTGCCGCCGCGGCGAGCGCGCCGGCGCGCACCTCGGCGCTCGGGGTGACAGCGGGATCCCAGGTGAGAAGTAGCCCGTCGGCGAGCGCTTCCAGCTCCGTACCGGGCGGAAAGCGGCGATTGCCCGCCGTTGCCACAAATGCCGACAAGGCGCCCGACTCGCTTGGTTGAATCTTCCAGGCAATGAGCGATGGAGCGGTTTTCGCGGCGGAGGAGCGGTTCACGGCTCCCTATTCGTTAGCCGCGCGAACCGCCTTCTCTTGCGCGTGAGCAAAACTCTATTTGCGCTGGTGGTTTCGGTCGGCCGAAATTCCGCCTGGGTTGCACTCGACGGCGAGCCGGGAATTCGTCTCGCGCAGATTCGCCGCAGTAGCGGGGCGCGTTCGATGCCGGTGCCCGGAGACCGCGTGCGCGTGAGCCCGCTCGAGGAATCGGTGGTCGTCATCGATGCGATCGAACCGCGGGAACGGCTGCTCGCCCGACGCACGGTCGCCGGGCGCGAGAAAGCGCTCGCGGCGAACGTCGAGCTCCTGGTGACGGTTACCTCGCTTGCCGCGCCGCCGCCGCGCACCATCGTTCTCGACCAACTGCTGGTCTACGCGCACTTCGAAGAGATCGCTGCGCTGCTGGTTTTTACGAAGGCCGATCTCGCCCCGAGCGATTCGCCGCTGCCGGCGCTCTATCGTTCGCTCGGCTATCGCTGCCTGTCGATCGATGCGAAGCACGGCGCGGGAATCGAGGAGTTTCGTTCCGCGCTCGACGGGTCGCGTTCGCTGCTGGTCGGCGTCTCGGGGGTCGGGAAATCAAGCATCTTTCGCTGGATGGGCGGCGAGAACGAGATTGGCGATCTCTCGCGTTTCGGGTTGGGGCGGCAGACGACGACCGCCGCACGCCTGGTGCGGCTCGACCCGGGGTTTTTGATCGATTCCCCCGGCGTCGCCGATTTCGGGCTGGGGCTGGTCACGCCGAGCGAATTAGCGCCGGCGTTCCCGGAATTCGTCGCGGCGGGGCGCTGCCGCTTCGCCGACTGCACGCATCGCAGCGAACCCGATTGTGCGGTCCGCGCCGCGGTTACGCGCGGCGAGATCGCCGCATCGCGCTACGAGAGCTACACGCGCTTCTTAAGCGAAGGGTAGGGCACGACGCGTTCCCGTTTTTTCGTTCAGCCCTTCCCTAACAGGAGCTATGGTCGACTTCACGGATCGCGTTGGTATCGTTCACGACGATCACTGCGTATCCATACGGAATGCCGTTGCGATTGCAGAGATGCGGTGTGAACGGGAAGGCGGTGAGCTTCCCGCCCATTGGAGCGGGCGCAAGG
>DAHUYY010000169.1 GCA_027306845.1 Vulcanimicrobiota bacterium
GGAGCAAACAAGCGCTCTTTTTTTCGTTTTACGGCGCGCATCGTGGGTATGCTTCCCACTGCGGAGCGGCCGCTCGCACCGCCAAGGAGGAAACATGAAATTTGGAGCACTCGCCCTTGCACTCGCCTTCGCTCTCGCCGCCTGCGGGGGTGGAAGCAGCGGGGGCACCGGCGCAATGCCGACTTCGGGCACATCGCAACTCTCCGTCGCGATGCTGGATGCACCGATCCAACTCAACGGCATAACGGTGACCGCAGTAAATCTCGGCATCGATAAAGTCGAAGCAGTCGGCAACGGTAGCGCCGCGACGGTCCTGCAAACGTACTCGTCCCCAAATGTCGTGAATATTCTCAATTACACCTCGACATCGAACGCGTTGAATTTCTCGGGGACGATTCCGGCCGGACAATACCAACAGCTTCGACTCGTGCTCGACACCGCGACAACCACGATCTCCTACACGCAGAACGGGACGACCTATACCGATGTCCCGTTGACCGTACCAAGCGCGACGCAAGGCGGATTCGGTAATGCGACCTCGACCGACTCCGGCGACGGTGCCGGCACGGCGGGCGTAAAAGTGAACGTTTCACTCGATGCACTGGCCGGGAACACCTATGGCTTCGTTCTCGATTTCAACGCCGGGCAATCGATCGTCGAGACCGGCGGTGGAAACTTCATCATGAAACCGGTCATCGTCGCAACGGCGATCGCGCAATCGGGCTCGCTCTCCGGTACCGTGCTCAATCAGGCCGGTGCGCCGGTGGTCGGGGCCGAGGTCGAGGCGACGCAGAACGGGACGGTCGTCAACGCCGGCATCACCGATGCCAACGGTAATTTCAGCATCGACGCCTTACCGGCAGGCACCTATACGCTCGTCGTCGAGAACAGCTACACCACGCAAGCGGGAGCGCAAGTGACGGCGACGGGATACGACACCTCGGTTGGGGTTTCGTTAACGCTCTCAACGAGCGCGACGGTTATCGCCGGGCAGAGCACGACCGTGCCGACGATCGTCGACTAACACGAGAGGAACCGGGTGTGCGGCCTCGCTGAAGGCCGTCGTCGCAGGCACGCGCCGCGACGCAAGCGTGCAAGGCCGGAGCCGATCTCTGCACGCCCGGTTTCCCATACTCTTCAAGCTCGTTCGCGCGCGGTTCGAAGCGCGTCGGGATTTGGTGGAGACGACAGGAATCGAACCTGCGACATCCTGCTTGCAAAGCAGGCGCTCTACCAACTGAGCTACGTCCCCGTCGCGGCGCTCGTGGGTTGGCCCCGGCGCGTACGTTTTCCTCTTCGCCAACGCGCAAAATTGCTCCCCGCCCGAAGGACTCTGGGCACCCGGCGTGAAGAGAAGGCGCCGCACCTTGGGGGCATAGCTCAGTTGGTAGAGCATCACGCTGGCAGCGTGAGGGTCAGGAGTTCGAGTCTCCTTGCCTCCACCAAGAAACGCCCGTTTCGTCGGGCGTTTTTCAATTTAACAAACGATGCAGCGCAAGCTCTTCGTCTCGCGTGCGAAGGCGTGCAATCGCCGATCGCGCGTCATCAGGCTCGCACCGTAAGCAACCGCGGTCGCTACTAAAATGCGGTCCGCAGGGTCGGCATGCAGAGCGCGATCGAAGAGCGCCGCTGCCGCGGCGATCGCCGGCGAGAGCGGCGCCGTCACCACGCCGGGCAGAGCGAACAATTCCCGCACGTACGCATCGGCCGGTACCGAAAGCTTCAAGCGTCCCCGTACGACCAGCATCGCAATCTCCCACGCGGAGATCGTTGCGAGTAAGAGACGCCCTTCACGCGCCGCGGCATCGACGCTCCGTTGAATCGCAGGGCGGAGGTTCCCGCTCGTCGCCCACACGGCAGCGTGGGTATCAAGCAAAATGGGTGTCATCGTTCTCCCAATCCGTCGAGATCGGTTCGACGATCTCATCGGCGCCAGTCACCCTTCCGCGAAGAGCGCCGCAGAACGACCCACGAAAAGAGTGCGCCGGAAGCAGGCGCGCCACCGCCCTTCGATGTTTCGTAATAACCACTTCCTGGCCGGAGCGTTCGACTTCATCCATGATTTCGAGGCATCGCGATTTGAACGCAGCGGCTCCGATCGTGCGCGAGCCCAGCAGCAGGAGCGATACGGGGCTATTTTCGCGTCTGTTTTTAGGTGTGGTCATATTATGTGACTATAATATCAAGCAACCTGTAAAGGCGCAATCGGCGTGCTTCACGGCCGCTACGGCAGGCTGCAAGCGTGGAGGGCGCGTACCCACACCCTGCGGAGGGTGCCGGGCGATCGCGCCGCGGATGCGGCGAGGAAAGTCCGGGCTTCAGCGGGCAGGATGCAGGCTAACGGCCTGTCGGGGTAACTCGAAGGAAAGTGCCACAGAAACATACCGCCGTCGGCGCAAGCCGCCGGTAAGGGTGAAATCGTGAGGTAAGAGCTCACGGAGGTCTACGGTGACGTAGCCTCGCGGTAAACCCCATCCGAAGCAAGACCGCTCGATACCTGTCGCTTGCGGCAGGCGGGTCGCCCACCCGGCTCGAGTTACGTTGCATCGAGGTTCGCGGTGACGCGGGCCCCAGAGAGATGATCGTCGCCTGCACGACCTGCAGGTACAGAATCCGGCTTATAGGCACGCCTCCGCAAGCGCAACCTTCCAGGGTCGGCGCCGCGTTGCTACGAAAAGAACGTACTCCTCCCCGCACTCCAGCGTTAGGATCCATGATGAGCGAGCAAGTCTTCACTCCCGATATTACCGTCGACCAAGCCTTCAAAATGCACGCCGGTGCGCGCCGCGTCTTCGCGCGCTTTCACCTCGGAGGCTGCAGTAATTGCGCGATCAGCGAATCGCACACCATCGGCGCCGTAAGCGAAGATTACGGCATTCCGTTGCCGATGCTGCTCGACGCGCTCAACGCACTCTGGGAGCAAGGCTCGCTGGCGATCGGGGACAAAGTTCGCATTCCCGAGGAGCTGCGTGCGAAGATTCCGCAGTTAGCGAACGTACCGGAGACCGGCACGATCGTCGGAGTCGAGAGCGGCGCATAC
Organism: Vulcanimicrobiota bacterium; assembly: GCA_027306845.1. Lineage (GTDB taxonomy): Bacteria > Vulcanimicrobiota > Vulcanimicrobiia > Vulcanimicrobiales > Vulcanimicrobiaceae > JABEUX01. The sequence continues at coordinate 3,041 of DAHUYY010000169.1, forward strand.
ACCGCGGAGTTCGGTGAGGTTCGCCTGCAAGGGCTCGCCGAAGATTTTATTCCCTTCGAAGCGAGCGCGGAAAAGGCGACCGCGTAGCAATCCGCAGCGACGCCCCTAGTTCAGCGGGAGGCGCGATTCGAAGCCTTCGCTCTCGCCATGCCAATGCGAGACGACGGGTTCGCCGAACTTCCAGCAGAGCCATATCGGTTCGCCCTGGCGCTCGCTTGGAAAATCGATAAGCCCCAGGTCGATATCCTTTACCACGCAGCCGAAATGCTCGATGCGGTGGATGAGCCGAATGATCTCGATCTTCATCTCGCCGAAGCGCGGCGTGGGAAGCGTGGAATGCGGCCCCGCAAGCCGGTTGCGGCTGGGGCCGACGCGGAGATCGGGGTTGGTTGCGAGCAGGTTGATCGCGAGCTCCCGCCGCAAGCGCAAGAGGTCCTCAACGAGCGGTTCGATTTTAGCGATGAGGGCGTTTGCCTCGCGCGGAGAAAACAACGACATGCCGACTCCTGCATCACGGTTTCCCGAGCTCCACCTCGTTATCGCTGCGGGCCTCTCCGGCGCGGGCGTAACGCAGACGCTCAAGATTCTCGAGGATATCGGCTTCGCGTGCGTCGCCCAACTTCCCGCCGATCTTCTCGACGCGACCCTCGATCATTTTCATCAGCGCGGCACCAACCGGGTCGCACTCTCCTTTGCCCTTCATGACGGCGAGGTAGCCGCCTTCGTTACGCGCATCGATGCGCTCCGCGCGCAGGTCGCCCGCCTCGACGTCCTTTTCCTGGAGGCCGGCGAGCGTGCCCTCGTCGGGCGGTTCAGCGAGACGCGGCGCCGCCACCGACTCAGCCCCGGGGTCACGCTCGCGGAGGCGATCGAGCGCGAACGGACCGCCCTCGCACCGATCCACGATCTCGCCACGACCACCATCGAAACCGACGCGATGACGCTCTCGCAATTGCGCGCCCGCGTTACGAGCGCGGTCGGCAGCGGCCTCGGCGGCCCGCTCGAGGTGAACTTTCTCGCGTTCGGGTTCAAGTACGGCCTGCCGCCCGAACTCGATCTGCTCCTCGACGTACGCTTTCTTGCCAATCCGAATTACGATCCCGAGTTGCGCGAGCGCCTCGGAAGCGATCCTTCGGTCGCAAAATTCATCGAAAGCGACGATACCTTGGAGCCCTTTCTTCAACGCGCACGCGAACTGATCGCGT
>DAHUYY010000016.1 GCA_027306845.1 Vulcanimicrobiota bacterium
CCGTCGTCTCCTTCGGCGCGCAGCCGCGCGATATGCACCTCGTCGCTCCCCTCAACGTCGCGCGGCGTCACGATGCCTTCCGCGTGAAAATGTATCCCCGGCGCTCGCTCGAACGCCGCTTGAAGCATCGCTACCGTCGTCGGGCGCTCCGTCCGTACGACGATCGCCTCGGCATGCGCGGTGCGGACCGGCACGCGCACGCAGGTCGCGATTGCCTCGAGATTCGGCAATCCAAGCATTTTTTTCGTCTCGGCGGCGACTTTACGCTCCTCGCCGCTCCATCCATCGGCATCGAAGCCCCCGATCTGCGGCACGACGTTTCGCGCGAGTTGCGCCGGGAAAACGACTGCCGGCTCTTCGCGATCGCCGAGCGCCAGCGCACGCTGACCGCGATCGAGCTCTTCGAGCCCGGCACGCCCCGCCCCACTTGCGGCTTGATAGGTCGATACGACGACTTCGCGCAGCCCTGCGGTGTCGCGAATCGGAGCGAGTGCAAGCGAAAGCAAGATCGCCGTGCAGTTGCCGACGGGGAGAATGCGATGTCGCGCTTCGAGCGCAGCGGCGTTGATCTCCGGTACGATCAACGGCATATCGTCGCGCAAACGAAAGGTCGGATTGTTATCGATGCAATAGATGCCGCGCGCGGCAAGATCGGTAAAAAAAGCTTCCCCCAGCGACTCCCCGCCGGCGAAAAAGACGACGTCGCGATCGGCGAGCGCCTCACCGGTCGTCGCGCGGACATCGAGCATCGCTCCGCGATATCGCACCGCTGCCGCTCGGTCGCGCGAGCCGAATGCCGCGAGGTGGGCAAGCGGTACCCGGCGCTCCTCGAGAACGCGCAACAACGTCTCGCCGACCGCGCCGGTTGCACCGACGAGCCCGACTCGGAGCGCGTTCACAACACGAGATCGAGGCCGACGTGCAGCCCGGGCGGAAGCCGACGCACGCCGCGCAACGCCGCGACGATACCGTCGGAGAACGATTCACGCGAGAGCGCATCGTGACGCAGGGTCAGCATCTCGCCGCGGCCTCCGAAGACGACCTCTTGGTGCGCGACGAGCCCCGGTAGGCGAACGCTATGAATGACGACATGGGCTGCCCCGGCCGCCTCCATTTTTTTTGCGGTTACCTGCGCCGTCCCCGATGGGGAATCGCGCTTCGCATCGTGATGCATTTCGACGATCTCCGCTCGCGGAAAGGTTCGTGCAATTTCAGCGGCAACCCGCATCATCACCACCGCGCCGATCGCAAAATTCGGAACGAAAAGTGCCGGAACGCGCAGTTTTTCCGCCTGCGCTCCGATATCTTCGAGCGTGCTCTCATTCCAACCGCTGCTTCCGCTCACGATGGGGATTCCGCGCCCGACGGCATCGCGCGTCCAGCGCTCGCTCCCCGGATGTGTCGCAACATCGAGGAGCACGTCGATCCCTCCGAGGGCGAGCAGATCTTCGAGCGAGCGAACGTAACCGGCCACGTCGAGCTCGGTGCGCTCGCTGACCACTCCGCCGCGGAGTTCGAGCCCCTCCGCATCGCGAACGGCCTCGGCGGCTACTCGTCCGAGCCGCCCTGCGATGCCGAGGATGCCGATGCGCAGCGGCGCGCTTGCCTCAGACACGTTCGAGCGGGGCGTACTTGAGCATCAACATCTTTTCGCCGACGTTCGGGAAGTCGATGGTGACCAAGCCGTCGCCACCCGCGCCGACGAGATCGCGTATCGTTCCCTCGCCCCACTTGGGATGGCGCACCTTGTCGCCGGGACCCAAGTTGAGTTCCAGCCCCGCACCTGCGGTTTCGTGAATGGCCACCTCGCGCCAACGGCCGCCGGCCGGACGCGGCGCAACCGCACCCTCGCCGTCGATCGCTTCGAGATTGGGGATCTCTTCGAGGAAGCGCGATTTCGGATACGAGTAGGTGTTGCCGTATATCATGCGTCGCTGTGCATGGGTGAGATAGAGACGATCCATCGCACGCGTGACGCCGACGTAGGCGAGGCGCCGCTCTTCTTCGAGCTCGCCGGTATCGCTGAGCGCACGCGTATGCGGGAAGACGCCTTCTTCCAAACCGGTGAGGAACACGACGGGGAACTCCAAGCCCTTCGCTCCGTGAAGCGTCATCAACGTGACGTAGGAAGCCTCCGGATCGAGTGCGTCGAGATCGCTGATGAGCGCGATATTTGCGAGGAAGCCGTCGAGCGAGGGCTCTTCTTCGCGCTCTTCATATTCGCGCGCTACCCCGACGAGCTCGCGCAAATTATCGAGGCGAGCGCGAGCGTCGTTGGTCTCCTCGCTCTGCAATTCACGCGCGTATCCCGAATCTTCGAGCACCGCCAATAGGAGATCGGCGATACCCAACGTGCGCTGTTTTTCGATCAGCGAGCGCATGAGATCGGCGAAGCGTTCCATCTCTTTGAGCTTCTTCGGCACGGCGCGTTTCAGCAGCGCGGCGTCGAAGAGTCCTTCGCCGACCGCGACCTTTGCCCGTGCGGCTTCGGTGACGAGCGCCCCTAACGTTTGCGAGCCGATGCCGCGGCGCGGAACGTTGATGATGCGTTTGAAGGCGATCGAATCGCGCGGGTTGGCGAGATAACGCAAATAGGCGACCGCGTCTTTAATTTCCGAGCGAGCGTAAAAGCCGACGCCGCCGACGACGCGGTAGGGAATGCCTTCGGCGATGAACGCTTCTTCGAAAATGCGCGATTGCGCATTCGTGCGATAGAGCACGAGGAAATCGCGATAGGCGAGCCCATCCCGAACCAGTTCTTTCACTTTCTCGACGACAAAGCGGCCTTCATCGCGTTCGGTCGGGGCGCGATAGGCCACGACCGGCTCGCCCTCGGCGCGCTTGGTGAACAGCTTCTTCTTCGCGCGCGTCTTATTATTGGCGACCAATGCATTTGCCGCTTCGAGAATTTGCTGCGAGCTTCGATAATTTTCTTCGAGCTTGAAAACTTTTGCGCCCGGGAAATCTTCTTCGAATCGCAAGATCATGCGGTGGTCGCTTCCGCGCCACGAATAGATCGATTGATCGTCGTCGCCGACGACGGTGATATTGCGGTGTTTACCGGCGAGCATCGAAACGAGCGTATACTGCGCCATGTTGACATCTTGATACTCGTCGACCAAGATGTACGAAAAGCGGGCGCGGTATTTTTCGAGCGTTTTTGCATCGCGCTGCAAAAGGTCGATCGCGCGGACGATGAGATCGTCGAAGTCGAGCGAGTTCGCTTCGCGCAGCTTGCGATCGTACTCGCGATAGACATTCGCTAGGCGCTCGCCCAGTGCGTTGTTTTGTTTTTTAGCGAACGCGTCCGGCCAAATCAGTGCGTTTTTCGCCTTCGATATTTCGCTGAGGCAGAACCCGGGGCTTAGCTGGCGCTCGTCGTAATCGAGCTCGTCGAGAATTTCTTTGACGAGCGAACGCTGGTCGCCGTCGTCGACGATGGCGAAATTGCTTTCGATGCCGATCTTCGAGCCGTCGCGCCGCAAAATGCGAACGCACATGGCATGAAACGTGCCGACCCAGAGCTCGCGCGCGGTCGCACCGATCATGCGCTCGAGGCGAGCTTTCATCTCGCCGGCAGCTTTATTGGTGAAGGTGACCGCTAAAATAGAATCCGGCGCCACACCATGCTCTTCAAGCAGATAGGCGATACGGTGCGTCAGAACGCGGGTTTTGCCGCTCCCAGCGCCGGCGAAGATCAAACACGGGCCGTCCCCGTGCGATACAGCCGCCGTTTGCACGGCGTTGAGAGCATCACGTTGTTGGAGCATTGTTCTGGATTCGACGTCCGCGAGCAGAAAGCCTCGGTGCGAACTCGTTCTTACGATAATTCCCAGGATTGCGCTGCCATGAGGTACGCCAGCGTCGATTCGGCGCCGCAGTTACCGTTGATTCCGTCGGCATTGACGCCATCGGAGCAACCGCCCCGATCGTTGACGAGCGGAATGCCGAGCACGTTTCGGCCGTAAAACCACTGCAGGGCACGCTCGGCATCGGCCCGCGCGCCCGGCACGCCGGCCCGGTCGGCGGCCAAAAATGCATCGACCGCGGCGGCCGCTTCGAGCGGTTGCTGGTCGAAACGAGCTTTTGAGCCGCCGCGAAGCAGCCAACCTCGGTTCCCGATCGGCGAGAAGAGCTCTCCCTCGAAGTTTTGCGAGCGATAGAACGCCAATGCGACGAGCGCCTCCTCGCGGGCGGCGGCATCACCGAGGAGATCGGCGAGCAGGAGGTGCGCTTGCGGCAAACGCGCGTTATCGTAGGTCATGCGACTTTCGTACCAGAGCCAACCGCCCGCGGCGTTCGCGGCGAACGCTTCGCGGAGGCGGGCCAGCGACGCCGACGCCGTAGTGCTCCGCTCCCCGGCCGCGGCGAGGCCGAGAGCCGCATACGCGGTGGGGCGCAGATAGGTAAAACCCTCGACGCTTGCAAGCGCGCGCGTAAACGCCGCTGCGCTTCGCTCGCGCCAATCGGGATTACGCGCGTACTTGCCGGCGTATCCCAACGCCCAAATCGCGCGCCCGCAACTATCTTCGGTGCCGACATCATCGAGCCATTCGCGCCCGTAACTCATAAAATTATGAAAGCGGCCGTCGGAAAGTTGTGCGTGCAAGAGAAAGGCGAGGGCGGTATGCGCGATGCGCTCGGCGCGAGCGTTCGATGGATCGAGAATTTGATGCTGCGTCGCAGCGATGAGCGAACGAGCGAGATCGTCGGTGCAGTACCCGGTCGCACGATTCGGGAGCGTCCCAAATGCGTGCTGGATGGTGCCGACATCGTCGGTGAGCGATGCGAGATGGTCGAGCGAAGGAAACATGCGTTTACGCGGTGTGCGCCAGCGATGCCGGGCGAGGCTCGGTGAGTTCGCTGAATAAGCGTTCGTATGCGTTGGCCACTGCGTGCCATGTCATCGAGCGTGCATAGCGATAGGCGCGCCGTTCGGTCGCGCGCCGCAAACTCGGGTCGTCGAGTAACGCCGTGAGTTGTAGCGCAATCGAGCCGGCATCGCGCACCTCGGCAAGGCGCCCGCGCCCGAAGGCGAGCAATTCTTGCGCGTAGAGATAGGGCGTCGAAACGATCGCTTTGCCGCAACCAAGCGCATACGCGAGCGTACCCGAGACGATCTGCGTCAGATTGAGATACGGGGTGAGATAGATGTCGGTCGCTTCGAGATAGGCGAGTAATTCGGGCAGACTGAGATACTTGTCGATTAGGTGCACGTTATTGCGCAAGCCTTTGGCCGCCACGAGTTCTTGTAGCGATTCGCGATACGATTCGCCTTCCTGGCGGCGCACCACCGGGTGCGTCTCGCCGAGAATGAGATAGAGCGCCTCCGGATGGCGCCGCACCACTGCGGCCATCGCATCGATTGCATATTCGAGACCTTTACCGCGATTGATTAGCCCAAACGTCGAAATGACGGTGCGCTGGCCGATGCCGAAGCTCGCTTTTGCCGCCGCCGTTTCGCGGAACGGAACGTCGGGGACGCCGTGAGGAATAACGTGGAGCTTCACGGGATTGACGCCGTAGACGCGCTCGAGCAAATCGCGCCCGGTATCGGAGAGCGAGACGACGGCGCTGGCAAAATCGCAGAGCGAGCGCGCGACCCGCAACATCACTGCGTCGGGTTCGGGAAGAACCGTGTGCATCGTAATGACCGTCGGTTTGGCGACCTGACGCACGAGATCGACGAGCCATTCGCCGCGTTCTCCGCCGAACAGACCGTATTCGTGTTGAATGTTGAGAATCGTCGCCGGGTGAGCGTCGATGCGAGCGGCGATCTCGGAGTACGCCTGTCGATCGCGTTCGTCGAAGCGCGCGTAGACGCGAGCGGGATACCGGCGAAGATCGCCGCCGGGTTCGTTGACCGCGATGACGTCGCTCTTACTCCCTTCTTCGCGATCGATCGCGCCGACGAGATCGGAGGTAAAGGTGGCGATCCCGCACTCGCGCGGCGGAAACGAACTGAGGAACAGAACGCTCGGCACGCTGCTACCGCATTGCCGTCTGCGCGCCGACGCGCGCCCCCGGCTCGAGAATGCGACCCGCCTCGATCGACACATCGTGCCCGATCACGCTGCCGCTCCCAACGACGGCACGAGCGCCGATATGCGCGCGGCTGGCAACGATCGATTCATCGATTCGGACATCATCGCCGACCATAACACCATCCCAGAGCACGGAGTCGCGGACGACCGCTCGCTCGCCGATGTGGGTGCCGGCGCCGAGGACGACGTTGGGCCCGATGCGAGCGGTCGGAGCGACGACCACCCCTTCGTCGGCGTGCACCGGTTGGGCGACCCCGGGATGGCCACGCAGCGCCGCCGAGCCGGCTCCGGTTATCCCGGGCTCCAGGACCAGCGGCATCGTTCCGGCGAGGATATCGCGATGGGCGGCGAGATAGGCCTCCGGGCGCCCGAGATCGAGCCAGTAGTCGGAGGTCGTGTAGGCGTAGAGCGGGCGCGCCCCGGCGATGAGTGCCGGGAAAGTTTCGCGCTCGATGGAGACCGGACGCCCCGCCGGAATCGCGGCGAGGACCTCGGGCTCGAGCAGGTAGGTGCCGGCGTTGATCTCATCGGTCGGGGCGCTCCCCGGCGCCGGTTTCTCGATGAAGGCCTCGATGCGCCCGCTTGCGTCGTGGGCGACGCATCCGAAAGCCGATGGGTCGGCGACGTGAATCAGATGGAGCGTGCCGATGCCGCCGTGGGCCCGATGCGCAGCGAGCATCGCGCGCAGATCGAGGCTGGTGAGAACATCGCCGTTGAGGACGAAGAACGGCCCGGTAATATACCGTTCGACGTTCTTCAGCGCGCCGGCGGTGCCGAGCGGGCTCTCTTCGATCACGTAGGTGAAGTGCATATCAAAACGCGAGCCGTCGCCGAAGTAATCGAGAATCGGCTGCGGCAGGTACCCGGCCGGGAAGATCACGTCGCGGATTCCGGCCTTATAGAGCCGCTCGACGGTGCGCGCCAGGAACGGCACACCGAGGATCGGGACCATCGGTTTCGGGGTTCCGTAGGTAAGTGGGCGCAGGCGCGTGCCTTCGCCGCCGACGAGAATGATTGCTTGCATCGGTCCTTCTGGTTGGCGGTTCGGGTGCGAGGTTCATCCCCGGGACAGATTGGTTAAGCCTTGCCAGGGACATGTCGCGTCGTGTAGTATCTGTCGCGCTGCCGTTCCCGGTTCGTCTAATGGTAGGACAGCAGACTCTGACTCTGCTTATCGTGGTTCGAGTCCATGACCGGGAGCCACGGCCCTATCGTCTAGAGGCCTAGGACGCCGCCCTCTCACGGCGGTAACGCGGGTTCGAATCCCGCTGGGGCTACCAATTTGAACCCTCGAAGCATTACCAATCTTTGAGGGTTTTTCATTTATATCGCGCACATATATCGCGCACGGCGCCAGCGCCGTGCGATGGACAAGCCGGTAGGGCAATCGTCGCATCGCACCGACGTCGTACCCGGCGACGTTTCGGTGGTCGTCGGGTACGAACGAACGGCGATTAGTGACAGTAGGTCACCACGTACTGGTCGGTCGCCGCTGCGAAATCCACCGTGTTCGGCGGCGGGAGCGTGGTTGCGGGTACGCTGAAAGATCCGCCGGATGGCGTGACCTCGGCAATACCGAGCGTCGTCATACTCGACCATGCGTATCCGGTTCCACTGTGGTTCCCGTACGTGGCAAAGCCACACGACGTTCCCGGGAAGCTCCCGCTCGTACTGACGGTAAGCGCCGGCGTCTGCGTGAACGTCACTGCCGAGGAGGGGTTAAAAGCGAGGTACAGCAACGCGGTGCCGATCGAAGACGGCAGAGCACTCGGTAACGACGCACCACTGATCTGCGCGTAGGTTGCCCACGACACGGTGAAATTGAACGGGCCTGTCGCGCTGTTTGCGCCCCACGTCACGGTGCCGCTGTACGTAGCGTCAGCGGGGCTGATCGTAAACGTGCCGCCGCTCGACGTCATACTCACGGTCTGCGTACCGCCACCGAAGGTCGCCGGCGACGCACTCGGCGAGGTCGAGGGGTTTGTGCTCGGAGAGGTCGAGGGGTTCGTGCTCGGAGAGGTCGAGGGGTTCGTGCTCGGAGAGGTCGAGGGACTACTCGTCGTCGGCGTGGCGGGCGTCGAAGATCCACCCCCGCCGCACGCAACGATGAGCGTTGCCATCGCCAGAAGGCCATATAAAAACCGAATTTGCATTGTTATCGTTTCTCCTCCATAGCAAGCGTGCGCTTGCCTCGAGAAGGCATAGTGAACGTTTCGCGAAGATCCACGCCATCGTCGGAGAGCGGCGCGGGCTCGCGCTACGGCGGCACCCTCACGACGACACCTCCACTAAGAACGCTCGTCCCCTCACCCGCCCGGATCGAGAGCTCTTCAACGTCAACGTTAGCTCGAGAGAGCCTCACGAACGGGAGTTCTTCTTCTCGGGCAATACGCGCATCACTCAAAAGAATACAGGTGGATTGATACCTTGCCGTACGACGACGAACCTAAACGATACGTCACGCCCGAAGAGGGTCGGAAAGAATTCCCGAGCGGGGAAGCCCATTTTACGTGCTGCGTGAACTGCGGAGCATTGCTTCTTATCGACGTTTCAAAAGCCCCGTTCTGCAACGGACGAGATACGGCGAGTTGTACCGATTCCCGTTTCTCTGCGAACTAACGAAACGAACCGTACGGAGAGCGCCAGCCGGAGGGTGAGCGCTTTTCGCTCGACGCGTTCAATCTAATGACACTGATAAGCGCGATTCCGTGCGATGACGTCAAAGGTATTGTTTATAAACTCATCGCCGATCTTCCCGTCGGGCTCGTGGCGTAGCCCGAATGCGACGCTCGAAAACGCGAACATTGCCGGCGCCGCGTGGTAACGCCGCGCGCAAAGCGCGGGCTGCGTCCATCCCGTGAACGTTTGCTGATGACCGACGGTCGCGAGGATCCGGTAGACGCTTCCCGCTGCGTAACAGCAGTTATTGAAAGCGAACGTTCCGCCGGGCTCGACCGCTACCGGCCCATGGAGCGTGACCGAGTGCCGGAGAACCGCGACCTCAACGCGTTGACCGGAGTGGTTCTCAAAAAGGATAGCACCGTTGTGCAGATTGAGCCCATCGAGACGAGTAGGTGCCGCAGCGGCTATGCCGCCGAACATCAGCAAGAATGCCGCGAAGCACACGATTCGACGAATGGAAACGATCGTCGGTGAGAACCTCCACTACGGACGGCGAGATGAATCGTGCGCCCGTTCGATCGAGATTCCTACCGCGAGCGGGACGAATCGCGCCCGGGGCGCTTCTCCCCCTCCTCGGGCGGCTCGTCTTCTCCTTTGTGCTCATCGTCGTGCCAACTGCGCAGCAACTCGGCGCGCTGATCGGTATCGATCTCCAATGCCGGGTCGATCCCCAGCTCCGAGACCATCTCTTCCCCTGCGTTTCGGTCGTTCATCGTCGTCCTCCGCCACCATTCTACCTCGCCCGCGGCGCCGGCACGCTTCCAACCAACCAGGCGGCTCGTGGCGTTCTCAGAATGTTTCCAGAAAGCTCCCAACGCGAGGTAAGCGCCCCGGGCATGCGTAACCTTTCCCGGAATGTTTGCCGCACTTACCCTCAGTAGCTTGCTTGCCGTCGCAGCCTCGCCGGCCCCAGCGCCGACTCCGACGCTGCCTCCCGTCATCATCCGCACCATTACGACCGCTCGCTGCACCACGCTCCACGAGATGATGCGCCCGATCGGATATGTGACTCGGCGAAACGACGACGCGTTCCGAGCAATGGCCTTCGCCACGCAAAAATTCCTCAGCCATTTTATTCCCGGTGACGTGCCGACCATCGCCGATCTTCAGGCCTCTCTGGGGAACAACGGCGGCCAGACAACCGGGACCGGCCTCAACGGCACCGGAACCCCGATGAGCACGAGCCTGAGTTCTTCGCGCGGCAACGATCCGCTGGTCTACGGGCCCTCGCAGGTGCTCAGCGCAGCACGCATCGACGCCGTCGCGCAGCAAATTTTCGGCAACATCATGGTCGAGCGATCGTTCCTCACGAAGTCGTATAAGAAATTTCCTCAAGGGAAAAATCCTAAAGTCGATGCGATGCGTCGAGCGGCGCAGAACGTGATGACGCTTCAGGAAGCGCTGGCAAACCGCTACGAACAATTCGCGGGCACCTATTTCGACGGCATGGATCTCTCGCGTATGACCGCAAACAACAACGGCGATGTAGCGACGATTAAAATGGCCTTGCGCGAATTGCTGCTCGGAGATACCCGCGGGCTCGCCGGCGATTCGAACCGTAAAGCTTCACCGAACGATCCGTATTTCGGCTATAAAAACGCCGATCGACTCGCCCAGTATGGGAACCCCGGCGAGGTGCTCACGGCGCTCAAAGGGCAAGAATTCGCGTTCACCTCGACGCTTATTCATACGTACAACGTCTGCCATCAGTCGCATTACATCCTCACGCCGATTCACACGCTGCCGGTCGCTTCGCCGAAGCCGTAACGAACGTCGGCGTATCGTCGCCCCCGCTTCTCAAGCGGCGCCGACGATCGATCGACCGAAGGCCGATGCCGACAGCGGCAGGTCTCGCCGAATAGAAACGCCGATACTCGCTGCGTGCGCCGCTGGAACGGGTGGGGCGACGATGCCGTCCACTTAGAACTCCCCAATCGCGCGCTCGAGTATCTTCGCGAGCGCCTCGGGGAGAGCGCGCCCCCGATCGATGCGCGCCTCGAGTCGGTCGTTGGAAGAGCCGGCGAGTCGCGGTTACCGACGCATCCATCGATCGACCGATCCGCAGAGACGCGCGTGCTCCACGCCCGCGGACAGAGCCTTCCCGACTGGTTCGCCCTGCGTTTTGGCCGCATCGATCGTCTGCCCGACGGCGTTGCGTTTCCCGAGAGCTCGCACGAAGTCCGCGAGCTGCTCGACTACGCTCGCACCGTCGGCGCGTGCGTAATTCCCTACGGCGGTGGGACGAGCGTCGTCGGGCATATCAATCCGCCCGAGCACTCCGATCGCCCCGTGCTCACCATCTCGCTCGCTCGCATGCGACGTTTGCTCGATCTCGACGAGGAGAGCCGACTCGCCACCTTCGGCGCCGGCGCCGTCGGCCCGGATTTGGAGGCGCAGCTCCGCACGCGCGGATATACGCTCGGTCATTTTCCGCAGTCGTTCGAGTATTCAACCCTCGGCGGCTGGATCGCCACGCGATCTTCGGGCCAACAATCGTTGCGCTACGGCCGCATCGAACAGCTCTTTGCCGGCGGTCGCATCGAGACGCCGAGCGGAACGCTGACGATTCCGACCGTGCCGGCCTCCGCAGCGGGGATCGACCTGCGCGAACTCGTTCTCGGCTCCGAGGGACGCCTCGGCATTCTGACGGAGGCAGCGGTCCGCGTGCGCCCGCTTCCGGCGCACGAGTCATTTCACGGTTGGTTTTTCCCGAATTGGGATCGCGCCGAAGCGGCAGTGCGCGCGCTCGCGCACGGTGGGCTCGGCCTTTCGATGATTCGCCTTGCTAACGCGGCGGAGACCCTCACGACGTTGCGCCTGGCAAATGGCGGCTTCACGCTCGACCTTCTCGATCGCTATCTCCGCTTGCGCGGATGCGGCGACGAGCGCTGCTTGCTCGTCGACGGCGTCACCGGCGATAGCGAATCGGCACGCATCATGCTTGAGTCGGCGCGCGATATTGCATCCGAGCACGACGGCCGCTATTTTGGAACGCAACTCGGCGATCGCTGGCGGCGCAATCGCTTTCGCGGCGTCTATCTCCGCAACGCGCTTTGGGAGCATGGATACGTGGTCGACACCGTCGAGACGGCCGTCGATTGGCCGCGCGTTCGGGCGATGGTCGCCGCGATCGAGTCCACCGCCGCCGACGCGTTCGCAGGTGAAGCGATCCACTGTTACACGCATCTCTCGCACGTATACGCGCAGGGGTCGAGCGTCTACAGCACCTTTATCTTTCGTCTCGCCGCAACCTACGAAGAGAACCTTGCCCGCTGGCAACGTGTAAAGGGCGCCGTTAGCGAAGCGATCGTCGCCTGCGGCGGAACGATCAGTCATCAGCACGGCGTCGGAACCGACCACCGTCGCTATCTCGTAGCAGAAAAAGGCGCGCTCGGTATCGACGCGATGCGCGCCGTCTTCCGCTATTTCGATGCCGACGCGATGATGAATCCCGGAAAGCTATGTTAGCGCACGATTCTCCGCGATCTTTGCGGGCCGATGCGTGGGCGAGGCTCGACGAGCCGTGGGATATTCTCGTGATCGGCGGCGGCGTCACCGGTGCCTCCATCCTCTTTGAAACGGCCCGCCGCGGCCTTCGCGCGCTACTGCTCGAACGCGCCGATTTTGCTTCGGGCGCTTCGAGCCGCTCCTCGAAACTCGTTCATGGTGGCTTGCGCTATCTCAAAGAGGGAAAGTTTGCGCTGACACGAGAGTCGGTGCGCGAACGACAAGCACTTCTGCGCGAAGCACCGGGGCTCGTCGATCCGATAAACTTTCTCATGCCCCACTATCGCGGCGGTAAGCCTAGCCCGCGAACGCTGGGCCTCGGACTCGCGCTCTACGATCTCTTCGCCGGACATCACCAACATCGCGCGGTCGACGCCGAAGAAGCGCTGCGGCTCGTGCCGACGCTCGATGCCGCGGGGCTCCTCGGAGCGCACGAATATCTCGACGCGACCACCGATGACGCTCGCCTCGTGCTGCGCCTCATTCAGGAAGCCCGTTCCGCGGGAGCGATCGCGCTGAACTATGTCGAGGTGCGCGAGCTCATCGAGCGCGATGGAATCGTGATCGGAGCGCGCGTCGTCGACGGCATCGACGAAACCGGCGGAGAGGTTCGCGCTCGCGTTACGATCAACGCCGGCGGCAGCTTTGCCGATACCTTGCGGATACAACTCGGCGAACGCGCAAAGTTACGGCCGCTTCGTGGAAGCCATCTCATTCTTCCGGATTGGCGGCTCCCATTAGCGCAAGCGGTCGCGTTTTCGCACCCGCGCGACGGGCGCCCCGTCTTTGCCTATCCTTGGCTCGGCATCACCCTTGTCGGAACGACCGATGTCGACCACGATGGCGCTCATCGCGGCGAACCGGCGATCTCCACTGCCGAGGCAACCTATCTGCTCGAGGCGCTCGCGCATCAGTTTCCCGCGAGTGCGATCGACCGCACCGACGTTATCGCCACGTTTGCCGGCCTCCGCCCCGTTATCGACAGCGGCAAAGCGGATCCATCAAAAGAGTCCCGCGATAGCGCGATCTGGAACGAACGCGGCATGCTCACCGTCACCGGTGGAAAATTGACGACGTTCCGTCCGATGGCGATGGCAGCACTCCATGCCGCCGCCCCACGGCTCGATCGCTTCGATCTCGCTTCGCGCCCCGTATTTGTGCGCTCCGCTCTGCCGCACGCCCCCCACCTTTCGCTCGCCGATCGCGTGCGACTCGCCGGGCGATATGGAGCCTCCGCCCAATTATTGCTCGACGAAACGCCGCCCAGCGAGCATTGCGCGATCGACAACACCTCAACGCTCTGGGCCGAACTCCGCTGGAGCGCGCGCCACGAGAGCATCGAACATCTCGACGACCTCCTGCTCCGGCGCACGCGCCTCGGGCTGCTCGCCCCGGCCTGCGACCTGCGTTGGGCGGCTCGCCTGCGAGCGATCTGCGCGCAAGAACTTCTCTGGGACGACGCGCGATTCGAACGCGAATCTCGTGCATATCGCGCGCTCCACGCAGCGTACTACGGAGCACTCGCGTGACTCGCGATCTCTTGCTCGCAATCGATAACGGAACGCAGAGCGTGCGCGCATTACTCTTCGATGCCGCCGGCACGCTGGTTGCGAAAACGCGCGTTCCACTCGACGAGTACATCGTCAGCGCCCCGGGACGGCACGAACACGACGCCGATGGGTTTTGGCTCAGTCTCGCCCTCGCTTGTCGAAAACTCTGGGAGATCGACGCCGAATTCGCTCGCCGTGTCGCGGGCGTCGCATTGACGACGCAACGCGGCACGGTGGTCGCGCTCGATCGCAGCGGTAAGCCGCTGCGCCCCGCGATCACCTGGCTCGATCAGCGCAAAAGCACGCGCGTGCCGCCGCTGCCGCTTCGCTGGCGCGCGGCCTTTGCCGTCGCGGGCGTCGGCGAAACGATAACGTACTTTCAACGCGAAGCGGAGGCAAATTGGCTCGCCGAAAACGAGCCCGATCTTTGGCGGCGCACCGATAAGTTTTTGCTCCTCTCGGGATACCTACTCTATCGCTTGACCGGCGAATGGATAGATTCCGTCGGCGCGCAGGTAGGTTACCTCCCATTCGATTTCAAGAACTTGCAATGGGCGAAAACCGGCGATTGGAAATGGGATGCGATGCCGATTCAGCCTTCGATGCTCCCGCGCTTGCTCGAGCCCGGAACGATCGCTGGAGAGATTCACGATGCGGCATCGGCGGCAACGGGAATTCCACGCGGAACGCCGGTCGTGATGGCGGCTGCAGATAAAGCTTGCGAAGTACTTGGCGCGGGCTGCATTACGCCGACCGTTGCCGCCTTAAGTTACGGAACCACCGCAACGGTGAACACACTTTCGGAACGCTATCTCGAAGCTATGCGGTTCGTGCCGCCCTACCCCGCGGCGATTCCGCGAGCGTACAATACCGAAGTACAGATCTTTCGTGGTTACTGGATGGTGAATTGGTTCAAGGAGCAGTTCGGTCACCTCGAACAACAGGCTGCACGAGCGAGTGGGAAACCGGTTGAAACGTATTTCGACGAACTCGTCGAATCGGTTCCGCCTGGATCGATGGGGTTGATGCTGCAGCCCTATTGGACTCCGGGCATTCGGATGCCTGAAGCGAAGGGGGCGATCGTGGGATTCGGCGACATTCACACGCGTGCCCATCTCTACCGCGCGATGCTCGAAGGTTTGGGCTTCGCCCTCCGCGATGGTCTCGACCGCATCGAGCGACGCAGCGGCGTTGCCGTGACGAGCCTGCGCGTCGCCGGGGGTGGTTCGCAGAGCGACGCCGCGCTTCAACTCACCGCCGACCTTTTCGGCCTGCCGACGGCACGGCCGCACGTCTACGAAACCTCGGGGCTCGGAGCCGCGATCGACGCCGCCGTCGGCCTTGGATTCCATCGCGATTTCCCCACGGCGGTCGCAGCGATGACGCGAACTGCGCGCGTCTTCGAACCCGAACGAAAAGCGCAAACGCTTTACGACGAACTCTATACGAGCGTCTATCGGCAGATGTACGGTCGGCTCGCGCCGCTCTACCGGGCGATCCGTCGCATCACGGGATACCCTTCGTAGGAGCCCCTAAGTCGCCCGGTCCGTTCGAAATTATCTGCCGCGAAAGGATTTCGAACCGTTTCGATTGTACAGCCCCAGCGATGCGAAAGGTTGTGCTATGCCTTCTTCTCGCTATTTTCGCGGCTTCGCTTCCCGTCGCCGCGCGCGCTCGCGCGCACTCCGGTCTTCAAGCCTTCTATCGCCGCATCGTCGCCACCGAGATCTCCGAAGATCCCGGCATTGCCTCTAACCGCACCTTTGCATCCGATTATTCATCCTTATTTTCGTGCCCGACCGGCGGCGGCGAAGCCCCTTCGGCGACGCCACCATCGACCGCCGCGTTAGTCGCCACGCTCAAAGAAGTTACCCCCTACGTCACCTATACGAGATCGCTGCAACTAGAACGACGCGGAAACCGCTTGACGATCGGGCCGATGCTCGCATACGACGAATCATCGGTGCTTTTCGGAACAACTTTGAGCGGGCTCAACCAGAAGACGCCGTGGCGCACGTGCGGTTCGGTTGATTGGCAGCAGAGCGCCTTCCCCCAGGACGTGAACCTTATCGTCGATAACCCGCAAGCGTTCGAGGCAATCAGCGTGCCGCTCGATAAACTTCGTCTAGCCCACGACCCGAAACTGCGCATTCGAACGAAAATCGTTTCGGTCGATGCATCCGACCCGCAAAATATCGTTGCACATTCGATACTACAGGCATTTACGGTTTACGGCGGTCCTCGCGATAACGTGCCCCTCCAACATTGGTCGGCCACAGGTCGCTTTTCCGTTCCGGTCTCGTCGCCGCTCCTATGTTCAATAAAGGGAGCGCCGTGGCTCACGCGGGTCGCCCTCGACGGCAACTCCTACATTCACCTGCGATTACTTTTGACAGCAAACGAACGCCTTCTCATTGCACCCGAAGAATTTAACGCAATCATCAAAACGAACAAAAAAACTGTGGTCGCCAACGGCTATGCTAAATTATTGCCGTTTTACGACAATCTCGGCCACGATTTGATGCTCGGTCGAGATGTCATCGACGCAGCATTGCAGTCCCTTACGCCAAACGATCCCGGCGAAAGCAAAGATGCAATGCCACAAATAACGATCGGCCAAGACTTTGGATTTATTCGCTTGATAGAGTTGAACAAAGGGCAAACGGCGCACTGGATTATTTCATTTAAACTAAAAGGGCCACACCGAAGCGCTCAGCTTTTAACAATGCGATGGGGAAACTACACAACATGCTTGCCAAAACGATAGGCGTTTTCTGCCTATTGCTGGTCGTAACGAATGGTGCTTTGCGGGCGCAGCAAGCTCCGCCGCAGACGTTGCGTCAAGTGTACGAGAATTACGTTAGCTTGGAAATTCAACAACTCCCACTTCTTTTACAAAACGATCGTTTCGTACGCGATTACGGGCTGTTAATGTTTTGTGGTTCCACGTATCAAAAAGAACATCCGAATCGTTTTATTCCGAAATGGCGCCGCGAACTAGAACGCCAAGCCGCGACGGAGCCTTCCCGCACGTTGACGATCACGTTCACGATCCCCGCATTAAACTACGACGCTCAACAGGGCGGCTTCCCATTTGCCATGGCCGTTTCGTCGTTATCGCATCAGAGCGTCTACTCGCTTACGACCGGAGACCTCGCCGCAGGTGCGCCGTGGAAGAATTGCGGGGTTCCCGACTGGGGCGATTCCGGGCTACCCCAATCGGCAACGATCTACATCGATAACACCGGGACGCTTTCGATTCTACCGGTCGCTCGTCAACGCGCCGCCGCCGTCGCGAAGCGGATGGGCGCAGACGATCTCGTTACGATTCGTGCGGTCGTTAAACCCGAACGGCTCGATTTCCAAAGCAGTGCCGTGGCGGCAATTATGGAACGATACTCCGCATACGCCGGTGCCTATGCCCGTGGCGGAGCGGTGGAAACATGGCCGAACCGCAACGACCGGCACGTGTACCCGCTCGTTTGCCGCATTCAAAGGACCTGGATGACGAGAACGGGAGAGACGGTCGACGACGAGCCCTATTTGCACGTGCGGCTCGTAATTTCGGTGCGAAGGCCGATTGCTATCCGCCCCGATCAGTTTCTGGTTCGCCTTTCCTATGCACGGGGCGGCTTCGTCGATG
>DAHUYY010000170.1 GCA_027306845.1 Vulcanimicrobiota bacterium
CCGACCTCGCGATCATCCGGGTCGACGGCTATAAAAAGCTGCCGCCGCCGCTGCAGTTCGCCGACTTCGATCGCGTCGAGCAGGGGCAGTGGGCGATCGCGATCGGCGAGCCGCTCGAGCTCCAGCAGACGGTGACGCTGGGTATCGTTTCGGCGTTCAATCGCAACGAGCCGATCCAGAACGATAGCGGGCAGACGATCGATTTTAAAGGGCTTCTGCAAACTTCCGCACCGATCAATCCCGGAAACTCCGGCGGCCCGCTGATCGACGACCACGGCAAAGTGATCGGCATCAACCAATCGACCGTGAAATCGGCATACGCCCAAGGGATCGGCTTCGCCATCCCGGCCAACACGGTACAGCGCGTCGTTGCCGAGATGCTCGCCCACCCCGGCATCACCCAGGGTACCAACGAAGGGTATATGGGGATCCAGATGGCCGATCTCACGCCCGGATTGCGCAACCAGATCGGCTATACGTCGGGCCCCAACGGCATCGCCGTCATCGCCGTCGTACCCGGTTCGCCGGCCGATAAGGCGGGGCTCGAGCCCGGCAACGTCATTCTCCAAGTCGACGGCAAGAGTTTCACCAAGACGCAAAATCTCGTGAAATATATCGCCGCGAAGAAACCCGGAACGGTCGTCCGGATCGATCTCTGGGCCCAAGGGCTCAAGAAATTCGCGGCCGTGACGCTGACCGAGCGCCCCGCCACCGCGGGAACGGTTCCCTAGCGCGAAGCGCTCCAAGGGGAGCGCAACCTAAAGGGAAGCCCTGCTGTTACAAGGAGCGGAACAAATTGCCGCTCCTTGTTGTACTATGGGGCAGGCAACCAAGCCCGAATTCGTTCGTAAGCGGCAAGGCGTCGTCGAACGATCGAAGCGTCGCCGGATCGTCGCGACGCGCACACCAACCTCGAATGTGCGCGCGCCTCGGCTCGACCGCTCGATCGCCCGATCTAGCTGGTCCAGGGCGCGCTCGGGGTTCACATCACATCAACGAGGTAAAACTTCATGGCTAAAGTGGTCGGAATCGACCTCGGCACGACCAACTCGGTCGTCGCCGTAATGGAGGGCAATTCGCCCACCGTTATCGCAAACTCGGAAGGATCGCGCACGACTCCGTCGGTCGTGGCCTTCTCGAAAACCGGCGAGCGTCTCGTCGGACAACTCGCAAAACGTCAAGCCGTCACCAATCCGGAACGCACGATCTCTTCGATCAAGCGTCATATGGGCGAGGGCGACTATCGCGTCAAGATCGACGGTAAGGATTACACCCCGCAAGAGATCTCGGCGATGGTGCTGCAAAAGCTCGTGAACGACGCGAGCAACTATCTCGGCGAGCGAGTCACCCAGGCGGTGATCACGGTCCCCGCCTATTTCAACGATGCGCAACGTCAAGCGACGAAAGACGCCGGAAAAATTGCGGGGCTTGAAGTGCTCCGCATCATCAACGAACCGACCGCCGCGGCACTCGCGTATGGACTCGACAAGAAGGGCAACGAGACGATCCTCGTATGGGATCTCGGCGGAGGCACCTTCGATGTCTCGATCCTCGAAGTCGGAGACGGTGTCTTCGAAGTAAAATCGACCAACGGCGACACGCGCCTCGGCGGCGATGATTACGATCATCGCGTCGTGGAATGGATCGTCGGCGAATTCCGCAAAGATCAGGGTATCGATCTCTCCAAGGACAAGCAGGCGATGCAACGCCTCACCGAGGCCGCCGAAAAGGCGAAGATCGAACTCTCGGCTGTCGTTCAGACGACGATCAACCTGCCCTTCATCACCGCGGATGCCGAAGGCCCCAAGCATCTCGAATACACCTTGACGCGTGCGAAGTTCGAAGAGATCACGAGCGATCTCACCGACCGCTGCATCAATCCCTTTAAGAGTGCACTCGCCGACGCGAAGATCGATATTTCGCAGATCGACGAAGTGGTGATGGTCGGCGGCTCGACCCGCATGCCCGTCATTCTCGAACTCGTCCGTAAGCTCACCGGCAAAGACCCGAACCTCACCGTCAACCCCGACGAAGTCGTCGCGGTCGGTGCGGCGATTCAGGCCGGCGTGC
Organism: Vulcanimicrobiota bacterium; assembly: GCA_027306845.1. Lineage (GTDB taxonomy): Bacteria > Vulcanimicrobiota > Vulcanimicrobiia > Vulcanimicrobiales > Vulcanimicrobiaceae > JABEUX01. The sequence goes on from DAHUYY010000170.1 coordinate 2,071, forward strand.
TCTCCGGAGAAGTGCGCGATGTCGTCCTTCTCGACGTCACCCCGCTCTCGCTCGGTCTCGAAACGATGGGTGGCGTTATGACGACGCTCATCGAGCGGAACACGACGATTCCGACGAAGAAGTCGCAGGTCTTCACCACCGCCGAGGACGGCCAAACCAGCGTGGATATCCACATTCTGCAAGGCGAACGTCCGATGGCCGGCGACAACAAAACCCTGGGACGCTTCCGGCTCGAGGGGCTTCCCCCCGCACCGCGCGGCGTACCGCAGATCGAAGTGACCTTCAATATCGATGCCAACGGCATCGTCAATGTCGGCGCTAAAGATCTTGGAACGGGCAAGGAACAGCAGATCACGATCACCGCATCGACCAACCTCAATAAAGAGGAAGTCGAGCGGATGGTTAAGGACGCCGAACTCCAAGCGGCCGCCGACAAGGCGAAGCGCGAAGAGGCAGAGGTGCGCAATACCGCCTCAAGTCTGATTTACTCGACCGAAAAATCGCTGAAGGAAGTCGGCGAGAAACTCGATGCAGCCGCACGCGGTGAAGTCGAGAGCGCTCTCACCGAACTGAAGACGATCAGCGAGAACGGCACCGCTGCCGAGATCAAGGCTTCGATCGAAAAACTGCAGAGCGCGAGCTATAAAATGGCTGAGTTGCTCTACAAGAGTACCGGAGCGACGCCCGAGGGTGAAGCACCCGGTGCCGAATCCTCGAACGGCCAGGCATCAAACGGCGCATCGACCGCCGCACCCGACGATGCCATCGACGCCGAGTTCAAGGAAGCGAAGTAGCCTCCGGCTCATGCGGGTGGAGTGAGGGCGAGCCGTACGCGGCATCCGCCCTCACCTCTCGCCGTCTTTTCATGCGCTCAACACTATAAAAAGAAGTAGAGATAGACGCACCCATGGATAACGATCTGCTCAACGATCCGCTCGACGCAAGCGAAGAAAGTGCGCAACCGGAGAGCGAGCTCTCCAAAGCCAACGCTCGCGCCGACGAAAACTACAATAAATTTTTACTTGCAATGGCCGACTTCGAAAATTACAAGCGACGCGTTCAGCGAGATATCGAACAACGCATCGTCGAACATCGGCGCCGCCTTTTCGGGCGCTTGCTTCCAGTGCTCGATAATCTCGAACGCGCACTCGCGGTTCCTGCCGGGGGCGAAGCGCTGCGCAGCGGGGTCGAAGGGACCCTGCGCGGTTTCGAAGCAGTTCTCTCTTCCGAAGGCATCAGCGCCGTCGATGTGAAGGGGCTGCCGTTCGATCCCCACGTCGCCGAAGCGATCGGAACGGTCGCAGCGACCGATGGGCAAGCCGACGATACCGTCGTCGAAGTCGCGGAGAAAGGCTATCGCCTCGGCGACGATCTCCTCCGACCGGCGAAAGTGCTCGTTGCGAAGCATCAATGAATTACAAGGACTACTACGCCGTTCTCGGCGTGCCGAAGGGCGCTCCCGAGAAGGACATCAAGTCCGCCTATCGCCGCCTCGCACGCAAATGGCACCCCGATGCAAATCTCGGAAACGCCAAGGCTGCCGAAGAGAAATTTAAGGAGATCTCCGAAGCCTACGAGGTGCTCGGCGACGGCGACAAGCGCCGAAAATACGACGCTCTCGGCAGCGACTGGCAACAGGCGGCGCGACAGGCCGAGCAGCAGCGGCGCTATCGGACGCAGCAGAACGCGACGCAGTTCGACTTCGGCTTCGGCCCCAATGCGACAGCGGGAGCGGGCACGAGCGGGTTCTCGGATTTCTTCGATATGTTTTTCTCCGGTGTCGGCCGCCGCGGCCCGGCCGGCACGGCCCCGACCGCTGCGCGCGGACAGGATATGGAAACGACCATCGAGCTTTCGTTGCACGATATCTACGAAGGCGGTAAAAAATCGATCTCGTTGCAACTCGAGGATAGTTGCCCTCGCTGCCGCGGCACCGGGACGGAGAACGGCCGCCTCTGCGTCGCCTGCCACGGCACGGGGCATACGCTGACCACGAAAAAGTTCGAGATCTCGATCCCGCGTGGAATCGGCGACGGGCAACGCATCCGGCTCGCGGGGAAGGGCGGTGCCGGCGCCGGCGGCGCGGCCAACGGCGACCTCTTTCTGATCGTTAAAACGACCGAAGATGCGCGGTACAAACGAAAGGGCGACGACCTCTACGTCGACCTCCC
>DAHUYY010000171.1 GCA_027306845.1 Vulcanimicrobiota bacterium
CCGGCGCCGCTGCTGCTCAGAATGCCCGGAACGCCCTTCGGCGTCGTGAACTCGGAGAAATTCGAGATCGACTGCCGGCTCACGTTGCCGACGGTGACGGCGGCCTGTGCCCCGGCGAAGGTGGCGATCAGCGACTGCCCGGCACCAAGAAAGACCTTCTTCCCGTTTTTGAAGGTGACTTCGACCGGTAATTTCGGATTGCTGACCGAGTAGACGTTCACGATCAGCTGCGTCGGCGAGACAAGAAAGTCGCCAAACGTCCCGCGGACCGCCATCTGCGCGCTCGGCGTCTGGAAAACGTAGTCGGCGCGCGCGCCCTGCGGGTGCTCGATACGGAAGCGAACCTTCCCCTGGTAGACCAGGAATTTCGCGTGAGCGATCCGCGATTGCCGGAAATACGAGAGTTGAACGCGCGTGTCGGAGCCCATCTCGATGCGCGAACTATCCGGCAAGGTGATTCCAGCGAGCGAGTTTCCCGCGCCGGTGAGTGCGTAGTCATTATCCGTGAGCGCTACGGCAGTACGCTGCGGTAATGCTTGCGGTTTGCCGGCGCCACGCTGGTAGGAGACGTTGCCGCGCAGGTTCTGCAACTGATTGATCGTCGCAGCTCCGGCCGACCGAACGGAGATAAACGAGAGAGCGACCAGCAGCAGGGCGAGTCGTTTCACGGGCGAGGTCCTCCGAACGTAAGATTTAGTAGGCGCACCTTCCGCTTCTAGACCGGGAGGCACCTGCTCGCCTGCTCCTTTTTGAAAGGAAAGCCTCCCGTTGGCGATAACCGCCGGGGCATGCTCCGCGCAATCGGTACCCTCGCGCTCGCGCTCGTTGCCACCGGCACCGCCCTCGGGCAAACCCCGCTTCTCCTACCTCGACCGCGCAGCATCGTCACGATACGCTGCAACTCCGACCGAGCTCCGGGAAGTATCGCGACATCTGCCGACCGCGGAGGCATCGAGATCCTCGACCGCAGGCGCGCGCACCTCGGGCTCGCCCCCCTGCGGCTCTCGAGGGAACCCGCCATACGCTTTCGCCATGCGCCGATGCCGGCACAGGCCTACCGGCTCACGGTCGCCGACGGCAGCGCCCGCATCGTCGCCGGGGATGCAGCCGGCGCGTTCTACGCGATGACGACGCTCGCCCAATTAATCGGCGTCCGGGATAAGCATGCGGTGGCGCCCTGCGTGCGCGTCGTCGACGCCCCGGCGTTGCAGTGGCGAATTCTCTCCGACGACGTATCGCGAGGGCCGTTGCCGACGATGCGGTATTTCCGTAGGCGAATTCGAACGATCGCAGCTTTTAAGATGAACGGCTATTCGCCGTACATGGAAAATACGTTTATCAGCCCGACCGACCCGTTACCGGCGCCGCTCGATGGAATTACCCCCAAACAACTCGGCGAACTCGCACGGTATGCGGCACGCTTTCACGTTGCGTTGATTCCGGAGCAGCAAACGTTCGCTCACATGCATAACACGTTGAAATACGAGCGTTATGCGGCGATGGCCGAATTGCCGCACGGCTTCTTGCTCTCGCCGGCAAACCCGGCCGGGCTTGCGTACGCGGAACGACTCGTCCGCCAAGAACTCGCGGTCGTTCCCCATCCGCCGTTTTTTCATATCGGCTCGGATGAAACGGCGATGCTCGGCGATGGACAGAGTGCGGCGTTGGTTAAAAAACTCGGGAAGGCACGCGTCTATGCCGACCACATCGATGCCCTCGCAGCGACCATCGCGCCGTCGGGTGCGCGCACGATGCTGTGGGATGATGGAGTCGAAGCCGATCCCGCGATCGCACCGCTCCTGCCGCACGATGTCGTTTTGATTAATTGGCACTACGGCAACGATCGCTCGTTTACCAAGTACATCGATCTCGTCGCAAAAGACGGCTTCCAGCAAATGGTCGCACCGGGCGCGAATAATTGGAGCGAGATTTTTCCGGATCTCGATACGGCGATCCCGAACGAGCGTCGCTTCATCGACGAAGGGAAAGCGGCTCGCGTGCTCGGCCTGTTTCAGACGGTTTGGCATGACGACGGCGAGACGCTCTATGCGACCACGTGGTATCCGGTGCTCTATGCCGCCGCCGATGCGTGGGATGCGCGCGACCTGTCGCCCCGCGTCTTCGCCCGTGCGTTTCCGCATGCGTTCTTCGGAAGCGACGATCCTCGTTATTCACGCGATATCGCCGACCTGGCCGATGCGGTGCATCGCCTGGAAGCATCGCCGCACGAATGGACCGACCGGCTCTTTTGGAGCGATCCGTTCCGTCCGGAGAATCAAGCCGCCATGAAGGGCGTCGATCTCTCCGCGGTTCGGCTGGAAGCAGAGCGCGTCGAACAGCACCTGCTGACGCATACGCCTCCGGCCCATCGCGGCGCCGCGTTTGCAGAATTCGTTGCGGCGCGGCGGATCGACGTCCTCGCGCGAGCTTATCAAATAGCACGGGAAGTTCGGTATTACTATCGCGACGCGCGGGCGCACCTCGGCGAGAAGAACGGGCCCTCGTTCCGCGATCTCCTGTGGTGTAAGTACTGGTTTTGGGAATTGCGCGACTGGTATGAAGGGCTCGCCCCGCTCTACGCGCGTGCCTGGAATAACGAGAGCCGTCCGGGGCACCTCGCCTCGAATCTCGAGCGCTATCACATGGCGGCGCAACGGGCGATCCGGCGAGCCGACCTCATGCAACGGGCGACCTACAACGACTTTATCGCGAAGGGAACCTTGCCGCCGCTCGATACGGTCCTCCATATTCCGTGAGCGCGCTCGTGATGCTCGCGATTTTCGCGATCTGCGCCGCACTCATGGTGCGTCGTCTCCTTCCTGCGCTGTTGGCGATTCCATTGATGGCGCTGGCGCTCTGCGTCGCGGCCGGCGTTCCCGCAGCGCACCTCGGAGCTGTTTTTTCCGGCGGGGTGACGGTGCTTGCACCTGCGTACGCTGCCGTGATATTCGGTGCTCTCCTCGGCCGCGTCACCATCGACACCGGTATCGCGCGCACGATCGTCAACCTCGCCGCCGAGTATGGTGGAGAGAATCCGCTGCTTTTCGCGCTCGTGCTCTGTGCGATCACCGCCGTACTTTTCATCTCGCTCTCCGGGCTCGGTGCAATCGTCATGGTCGGCTCGATCGTTCTTCCGACGATGCTCGCCGTCGGCGTGCCACGGCGCCTTACCGGGCCGTTGTTTCTCATGGCGTTTGCGCTGGGATGTACATTTAATATTGCAAACTGGACGTTTTACACGACATTTTTCGGGGTTACCGAGGCGCGGTTGTTGCCCTTTGCGCTCGCCCTCGCCGCCGTCGATGCCGTCGCGCTCGTCGCCTTTGCGATTGTTGGGTTCTCCCACGAACGCAACTATGCGACCTGGCGCGAGCCGCACGCGGAGAGCGATGCGACGACGATCGACGTTGAAGGAAACGACGCAAAAAAAATTCCGGCGATCGCAATGTTGGTGCCGCTCTTGCCGATGCCGCTCTATTTTTTCTTTCATTTCGACGCAATATCGGCGTTCTCGGTTGCGGCGGTGCTCGGCGCGGCGATCGTTCGTCCTCGCGCTATCGTGCAGACCCTCGTCGGCGCTGCGATTCGCGGCATCGAAGATGTCGCTCCGGCGATCGTCCTGTTCATGGGCATCGGCATGCTGCTCGTGGCCGTAAAAGAGCCGGCGATGCAGGCCGCGCTCGCTCCGGTGGCCGGCGATTGGATCGCTCGCCCGACGGCGTTCGTTCTCGTCTTCGGATTGCTGAGCCCGCTCGTGCTCTATCGCGGCCCGCTCAATCCCTTCGGCGTCGGCATCGCGTTCTTTGCAGCGCTGATCGGCGCCCATGCGATCGCGCCGGTGCTGCTCGTCGCCGGCGTCATGGCGCTCGTTGCAGTGCAGAACGTCTGCGATCCCACGAATACCGCGAACGTCTGGGTCGCCAACCAGACCGGCGATCGCACCGAACGGATGATGCTTGCGACGCTGCCCTATCAATATGCAGTCGCTGTGCTCGCCGCGCTGCTCGCGGTGAACCTGCATGTGGCCGGGGCGGCGCCGCTTTCGAACGCGCCGTTCCCGCCTGGGCTCCTCGCGCCGCAATCGGCGGCGCGGCATATCGTCGTCGACGACGACCGAACGCCGTTCGGTCGCATCGCCGCGGCGACCGTCGCAAAGCAACTCGCAGCCGCGGGTTTTCACGTCGCACGCCGACATAC
>DAHUYY010000172.1 GCA_027306845.1 Vulcanimicrobiota bacterium
GACGCTTCATCCGGCGCGTGGGGGCCGAGCGCCTGGAGCGACAATTCGCGCTCCGGGGCGCCGATATCGCCGGTTCGGGGCTTCCGAAGCGCGACGACTCCAACGAACGCTTCGAGGCGCGGGTTCGCGCGGAGCTCGCCAGGAAGCCGCCGCTGGGCATCCGCGATCTAGCGATCGGTGGTGACGACGTTCTCGCGGCACTGCTGGCTCGGGGGCTTGTCAATCCGTCGTTTCGAGGTGATAAGAGAGTGGGGGCAGCGCTCGCAATGCTCCTTGAGAAGGTTACCGAGCAACCCGGGCAAAACGAGCGTGATTCGCTCCTCGCGTTGCTTGAGGAGGATATTGCATCGGCGGAACTCGAAAACGGCAGTCAACGTTTCACGTGAAACATTTAAGGAGAATTCCCTGACTCGTATCATCGCGTTGGTCAATCAGAAGGGCGGCGTCGGAAAATCGACGACCGCCGTCAATCTTGGTGCGGCTCTCGCGTTGGAGGGGCAGCGCGTGCTCGTCATCGATTGCGACCCGCAAGGAAATACCACCACCGGGTTCGGCATCGAGAAAAGCAAACTGCGCGCCGACACCTACAGCGTCTTGCTCGGCGATACGCGCATCGACGACGCGTTAGTCCCCACCGACATCGCGCAACTCGAGTTGCTTCCGGCCACGCTCAACCTCGCCGGTGCAGAGATCGAACTCGTCTCCGCGCTTTCGCGTGAAACGCGTTTGCGCGCCGCGCTGCAGCCGATCGCTTCGCGCTACGACTACGTGCTCATCGATTGCCCGCCGTCGCTCGGCCTGCTCACGATCAACGCACTCACCGCCGCCGAGGAGATCGTGATTCCGGTGCAAGCCGAGTTCTACGCGCTCGAAGGGTTGACGCAACTGACCGCCGTCGTTCATAAAGTCCGCGAAGCGCTCAATCCGAGTTTACACGTCAGCGGGGTTCTCGTCACGATGTTCGACGGGCGCACGCGATTGGCGAGCGAAGTGATCGACGAGTTGGAAAAATACTTTCCGCAACAAATGTACAAAACGCAGATACCGCGGAATATTCGCTTAAGCGAGGCGCCTTCGTACGGGCAACCGGCGATACTTTTCGATATTAAAAGCCGCGGTGCGCAAGCCTATATCGCGCTCGCTCAAGAGATCGGCGTGCGCGCCAAGGCGGGCGCATGAGCGCGCAGAAGCGCGGGCTCGGCCGCGGGCTCACCGCCCTGCTCGGCGATGCCGGGGTCGCGCCGACCCCCGTGCGCCCGAGTTCGCCGGCAACGGAGCTCTCCGGTGACGTCGTGCGCGAGATTCCACTCGACCGCGTCTCGCCGAACGCAGCGCAGCCGCGGAAGCATTTCGATAGCGATGCGCTTGCGGAATTAGCGTCGTCGATCGAACAGTACGGCGTGCTCGTCCCGATCATCGTGCGCGCGCGCGGCGACCGCTTCGAAATTATCGCCGGCGAACGGCGCTGGCGCGCGAGCGCGATCGCCAAAAAGGGCGGCATTCCGGCTATCGTGCGCGCGAGCAACGATGTCGAGTCGATCGAAGTCGCCATCGTCGAAAACCTGCAGCGCGAAGATCTCAATCCCTTGGAAGAGGCGTACGGCTTCGCGCACCTCATCGACGAATATTCGTTCACGCAAGAACAACTCGCCGGGCGAATCGGCAAGAGTCGCCCCGCGATTGCCAACGCGTTGCGGTTGTTGACGCTCGATGACGAAATAAAAACGATGCTCGTCGAACGCCGCATCACCGCCGGACACGCGCGCGCGTTGCTTGCCGTTCCGGCGGCCAAACGTCTAGCGCTCGCGCGGCGCGTCGCCGACGAGCAGCTCTCGGTCCGCGCGATCGAAGAACTCGTACGCGAGAGTGTCGCCCCCACCGCGCGCCGTACCGAGCGCACGGCGCGCGAACTCGATTCCGACGAGCGCACGTTCGTCGACGGATTACAGCGTCGATTCGGAACCGCCGCACGAATCGTACGAGCGGGAAAAGGGGGGCGCATCGAACTGCGCTTCGCCGACGAAGAAGACCTCATGCGTCTCGGCGACTTACTGCTGGACGCTTAGGAACCTTCGCATGAACTCCGGTCCCGGGCCGCTCTTCCCGTTCACGCGCGCGCTCTCGCTGGCGATGGGTGCGGTTCTTTGCTTCGGATTCCTCGTGCCGCTTGCGCTCCAGCGCGGCCAGCGCGTACTCGCCTACGCGGTGATCGGCGTCTTCCTCCTCTACGTAGCGGCGAACGTCGTGCTCTGGCTCCGTTTGCGTCCGACCAAAAACAAGCAATGAATCGTGCCGATGCGCGCGCCTTGCTGCGTGGTCCGTATGCGATCGTGAACGATGCTCCCGATGCCGAGCGCATCGTCGATGCGGCGCTCGCGGCCGGGATCCGCATCCTGCAATTTCGCGCCAAGCACGGAATCGATCCGCTACGATTGCGTGCCTTCTGCGAGCGCGTGCACGCGCGCGGCGCGCTTGCGATCGGCAACGACGACTGGCGGGCGGCGCAGGCGGCGGGCTGCGACGGCGTCCACCTCGGGCCGGGCGACGACGGTTTCGACGATCCGACGCGGGTGCGTGCGCTCTGGCCCGAAGCGATCCTCGGTCTATCGATCGGGCTTCCCGACGAAGCCCGTGCGGTCGATGTGCGCGCCGTCGACTACCTCGGCGTCGGCGCGGTCTTTGCGACTGCGAGCAAGCCCGACGCGGGCGACCCAATCGGTCTCGAGGGCTTACAGGCGGTGGCGCGCGCGACGACGCTGCCGATCTGCGCGATCGGCGGCATCACGTCGGAGCGGCTTGCGAGCGTGCGCGCCGGCGGTGCGGCGATGGCGGCGACGATCGCTGCGCTCGCCGAGGCCGCCGACCCCGCCGCCGCAGCGCGCCGCTATGTCGCCGCATGGGAGGCCGCAGCGTGAGAGCGGTCCTGAGCATCGGCACGACGCATCCGTGGAACATTGCGGGGCTCGGGCTCGATATTCAACTCGGCGTGCGCACCGGCAACGAGGTCTTCACCATCGTGGCAGCGGTCAGCGCGCAGGACGGCGAGGGCGTTCGCGCGCTCCACGCCGTCGATCTTCCAACCGTGCGCGAACAACTCGGCTGCGTTCCGTGGCCGCAGATCGCGGCGATCCGCGTCGGTGCGCTCCCCAGCGCCGAGCACGTTGCGCTCGTGGCCGAGCACGTCGCGGCGCACGCGCGGCTCTACACGGTCGTCGATCCGGTCCTCGCCGCCTCACCGGGCGGGGCGCTCGTCTCGGCGGGAACGCTCGAAGCGCTGCGCGATCGATTGCTGCAACTCGACAACGTCATCGTAACGCCGAATCTCGCCGAGGCCGGCGCGCTGCTCGGGCGCCGCTCCATCGAGCGCGCCGAGATGGATGAAGCGGCGCGCGCGTTGCTCGCACTCGGCGTCTGCGCGGTGGTCTTAACCGGCGGACACCTCGCGGGCGACCCGCGCGATGTGCTCGTCGAACGGGCGCGCGATCGCATTCGCTCGGAATCGCTCGTCGCACCGCGCATACCCGGAAAGCATCGCGGCACGGGTTGTACGCTTGCATTCGGTATGGCCGCTGCGCTCGCCGATGGCGCCTCCATCGGCGATGCTCTCCATTCGGCACGTGCATTGGTGCGCGGTCGTCTCGGCGAGGCGGTATAACGCATTGACGTTTGTAACAGCGGCAAGGTAGAAAGCAAAGATGACAATCGTAAAAAAACCGCGCGTAATGTCGGGCATGCGCCCGACGGGCGGGCTCCATCTCGGTCATCTCGTCGGCGTGCTGACGCAGTGGCGCGATTTTTGCGATAGCGCGGAGGCGTTCTTTGAAATCGCCGATCTGCACGCATATACCACCGGCTTCGAGGATCCGCAGAGCATTCGTAACGCGCGCAACGAGATGGTGGCGGTGTGGCTTGCGGCAGGCGTCGACCCGCAGAAGGCGACGATTTTTTTACAGAGCGCGGTGCCGGAGATCTCCGAACTGCACGTTCTGCTCTCGATGGTAACGCCGGTCTCGTGGCTCGAACGGGTGCCGACCTATAAAGGGCAGATCGAAGCGCTCGGCGCCGAGATTGCGACCTACGGGTTTCTCGGTTACCCGTTACTGCAGCTCTGCGATATCGCCGTGGTGCGCGGCGAACGCGTTCCGGTCGGGCGCGACCAAGTCGCGCA
>DAHUYY010000173.1 GCA_027306845.1 Vulcanimicrobiota bacterium
CCTCGCCGGCGGCGAGAGTTTTGAATCGCTCGAACTCCTCGCGCCGCACCTCTTCGAACGCTGGCCGTGGGCCGAGATCGTCGCGCGCTCGGTCGCCATCAAAGCGGCGGTCGTGCGCGCGGATCGTGAAGAGCACGGGTTGCGCGCGACGCTCAATCTCGGGCATACCTTCGCGCACGCCTACGAAAGCGCGAGCGGCTACCGCATCGCCCACGGTGCGGCCGTGGCGCTCGGGTTACGGGCGGCGGGGCTGCTCGCGCTGCGCGGCGGCCGTGTCTCGCGCGCCGAGCATCTGCGCGTGCTCGCGTTGCTGGCGTTGCTCGGCATGCCGCTTTCGACGCGCGTTCCCGCCGAGGCGGCGTTCGCGGCGATGCGCGGCGATAAAAAACGTCGCGACGGCGCGCTGCGCTTCGTTCTGCCCGACGCGATCGGGCTGGTGCGCGCCGACGTGCGCGTGCCCGACGCCCGCGTTCGTTCGGTGCTGCACGCGATGGAGGCGCCGCCCGGCGACGCGGAGCGCTAGCGGTGCGAATGGTCGAGGTGCTGCCGATCCTCCGCAGCACGCGCTTTGAATTACCGCTCACCTACGCCGTCGGGGCGCGCGAGGTTGCGCTCGGCGATATCGTTCGCATGCCGTTGGGGCGGCGCGAACTCTACGGGCTTGCGCTCGGCGACGCCTACGAAGGCGAATCGTTCGAAGGGCTGCGCGAGATCGTCGAACGCTGCGACCTGCCGCGCGCTTTCGATGCCACCGGGCTCGCGCTCGCGCGCTTCGTCGCGCGCCACGATCTCTCGACGCTCGGTGAGGCGCTGCGCTGCGTCGTGCTTGCAAGCGCGTTGCCGCATATCGAAGAGCGCCTCGCGCTCGGCGAACGCACCCGCGAGGTCGCACGCGAACGCGGCGAAGCGTTGCTCGCATTGATGCGCGAAGATTTCCCGGAGGGCACCTCGCCCGAGAGTTTGCTGCGCCATCCCGCCGTGCGCCGCCTCGGTGCGCGCAGCGAGCTGCTCGCGGAGATTACCGCATTGGTGCGCGACGGCGCGCTCGTGCGCGAACGGCGCCGCGTCGAGCCGACGTACGCGCCCTATCGCCTCCGCGTGCTCGTTCCGGGGGAGAGCAGGGTGCGCGGCAAAAAGGCCGCGGCGCTGGCGGCCTTGGTGCGCGCGCAACCCGGCATGCCACTCGCCGATGCGTTACTCGCCGGATATTCGCGCACGACGATCGCGCGCGCGATCGCCGCCGGAGCGATAGCAGAAGAAGAGCGCGCGCCGGCACCACGCGAAGCGCCCGCCCCGGTCGCCGCTGCGTCGTTCCCGCCGACGCCCGAACAACGCCGGGCGATCGACCGACTCGCCGAACTGCAGCAAGCGGGAAAATTCGCCGCGGTGCTGCTGCACGGCGTCACCGGAAGCGGAAAGACCTTCGTCTATCTCGATATCGTGCAGCGCGTGCTCGCCGAGGGCGGGCGCGCGATCGTGCTGGTGCCCGAGATCGCGTTGACGCCGCAGACCGCGCGCCGCTTCGAAGAGCGCTTCGGCACGCGCCTCGCGGTGCTACACTCGGCGCTCTCCGAACGGGAACGCTACGATGCCTGGCAAGCCTGCGCGCGCGGCGATATCGATGTGGTCGTCGGTGCGCGCAGCGCCGTCTTTGCGCCCCTGCCCGACGTGCGCGTGACGATCGTCGATGAATCGCACGATGCGTCGTACCGCCAGGATTCATCGCCGCGCTACTCCGCACTCACCGTCGCGCGCGAACGCATGCGCCTCGGCGACGGATTGCTGATCTTGGGAAGTGCGACGCCGTCGTTTGAGAGTTTCGCAGCCGTGCGCGCGGGGCAACTCGAGGAGATCCGCCTCTCGGTTCGTGCGACCGAACAGCCGCTGCCCGCGGTGCGCATCGTCGATCTCGCGGCGGCATTTCGCAGCGGCGAGCGACGGCTCTTCAGCGCGCCGTTGGTCGAAGCGCTCGCGCAGCGGTTGGAGCGCGGCGAGAAGAGCCTGCTATTCGTGAATCGGCGCGGCAGCGCGCGGGCGTGGCTCTGTCGCAGTTGCGGAAAGGCACCGGAGTGCCCGCACTGCAGCGTGACGCTCACCGTGCACCGCCAAGAGGGGTTGCTGCGCTGTCATTATTGCGATTACCGCACCGCAATTCCCGAACGCTGCCCGCATTGCGGCACCGACGCGTTGGCGGAATTCGGCGTCGGGACGCAGCGCGTCGTCGAAGAGGTAACGCGCCTCTTTCCGCAGGCGCGCGTTCTGCGGATGGATAGCGACACCACCACGCGGATCGGCGAGCACGCCCGCATCATCGATCGCTTCATCGCCGCCGGCGATATTTTGGTTGGCACGCAGATGATCGCCAAAGGGCACGATTTCGAACGGGTGACGCTCGTCGGTGTGGTCGCCGCCGATCTCGGCCTGCACGCGCCGGATTTCCGTGCCGCCGAGCGCACCTACCAGATGCTCGTGCAGGTCTGCGGGCGGAGCGGGCGCGCGCAGGCGGGCGAAGCGATCGTGCAGACCTACTCTCCCGAGCACCCGGCGATCGCCGCACTCACCGACGACGATGCACGACGCTTCATCGACGAAGGGCTGCGCGAACGCGAAGAGCTCGGCTTCCCGCCCGCGCGACGGATGCTCTATTTAGGGGTGATCGGGCTCGAGAAGGAGCGCACGCATGCGCGTGCGACGCATTACGCGACGGTGCTGCGCGAACGTACCAGCATCGACGTGCGCGGGCCGGCGCCCTATCCGGTTGCGCGATTGAACGACCGCTGGCGTTTTCGCATCGCGCTGCTCGCCGATTCGGGGCCGCTGCTGCGGAACGCGGTGCGCGACCTCATTTTGCCGATCGCGCGCGAAGATCGCTCGACGCACCTCGTTACCGTCGTCGACGCGTAACGCTTTACCGCAGCCGGCCGAGGTTCTCGCTGGCAAGCAGCGGCGAGGCCGGCACGAGCAACTGCGAGAGCAGCAGCCCGGCGACGAGCAAAATTGCGGCGATCGCGGCATTTGCCGCCGAGGTAACGGCGACGTTGACCTGGCTGCGAAACGCGAAGAGCACGCTTTCGTAGCTGATGCTTCCCGGCACGAGCACCAAGAGCGCGGGCACGAGCATGATCGGCTGTGGAACGCGCAGCAAGCGCGCGGCGAGGCTGGCGACGATGCCGCAGACGAACGCCGCGATGAAGGGCGCGATCGGATGGAGCGGCGAGAGCGCGAGCACGTGCGAGATGAGCAGCGCGACGGCGCAGGACGCGAAGACCCAGGCGAAATCTTTGATGCGCGCGTCGAGATCGATGGCGAGCCCGATCGACATGAGTGCAGCGGCGATAAACCAGGTATAGCCGGGAACCGGTTCGGTCGCGACGTTCCCGGTGTTGAGCAGCGAGGGGCCGACGACGGCGAAACCGAGCAGCGCTCCGCATGCCAGGGCAAGGAGCGTCGAGAGCACTTTGCCTAGACGCGCCGTGCCGGCGACGAGATTGGCGTTGGCAAGTTCGTAGAGCGCGAGCGTTAGCGAGTAACCCGGCAGCAGCACGACGACGCCGGCGACGATCGCGATGAGGACGTTGGTCGGGCCGAGCACGTGGGTGCCCAGCGCGACGATGAGCGTGCTGACGAATGCGGCGATCACCTCGAAGAGGCGCCCGACGAGCGCGACGCGCCGACCGAGTGCGGAGATCGCACCGACGCAGGCGCCGATGACGGTGGCGACGATCAGCTCGCGCACGCCGCCGCCGAGCAGCACCGCGACACCGAGTGCGACCATCGCCAGCGCAGGCACATCGTACCGTGCGCGGTGGCGCGGCCAGCGCTTATCGATATCGGAGAGTAGCGCGCTCGCCGCGCGGAAATCGATTTTTCCGGCGACGAGATCGTCGAAGATGAGGTTGAGAATCGCAATTTTGCGCAGATCGACCGTTCCCGGTGCGACGCGCAGCATCACCACGTGTTGGTGAAGGTTCGGACCGATCGCCAACGTGATGTAGGTGGGGAGGGCAAAAATTTGCACCGGGAGGCCGATCGCATGCGCGATGCCGCCAACGGGCCCGCGCCGTGGCCGCTGCCAGTCGGCGATGTGTTGGAGGGGCGCTACCGTGTCGAGTCGGTGGTGAGTGTTTCGCCAGACGCCCCCGGCGCCGAAAACGTCTACC
>DAHUYY010000174.1 GCA_027306845.1 Vulcanimicrobiota bacterium
TGGCTCGTCGCGCTCTATCTTGCGGCGGCGGTAGAATCGCGGTTTAGTCTCGTCGTCATCGCTCCGCTCGTTCTCGCGCTCCTCCTCGTCGCCGATGAGGGAGCGCCGCGCCTGCACCCGCAATGGCGTTCGCGTCTCATCGGTTTTCTGGCCGTAGCGTTGCCCGTCGCCGCGCTCTGGGTCGCCTACAATCTCGGTCGTTGGGGAACGTGGGACGATATCGGCTACGCCATGTGGTTCCATCAAGACCCCGCCGGCAGCCCCTATGGGTCGCCTTTTGCGCTGCGCTATCTTCCCTATCAGCTGCAATCGTTTTTTCTGCAGATGCCGACCGTGCTCTCCGGTTTTCCGTATCTACGCCCCGAGATGACGGGCGTGGCGCTGACCTGGACCTCGCCCGCGTTGGTGCTGGTAGCCTGGGCGCGCAGACCGTTGCGCGATACGATCGTTCTTTGGCTGATGTTGCTTGCGACGTGGCTGCCGAATCTCGTCTATTACGTTAATGGCTTCGCGCAATTCGGGATGCGCCACGCACTCGATTTCGAACCCTTCGCCGTCGTGCTGATCGCAATCGCGCTCCGACGCGGAATCCCGCGTTGGGGATATCCGCTGATCCTCTACTCCGCGCTCGTCGGGCTTTGGGGTTGCTGGTATTGGAACGCGTTTATTCGACCGGGAAATTAGTGGCCGGCGCGGCGTGCGGCGCGCGTTCGCGTAACGCGCGATAGGCCGCTGCAAGCGCACCCGGTTCGCTCATCGGTGCGCCGCAAAGCGTGCCGACACAGAGCGTTGCGGTCGGCGGATCGTTATCCGCGCTCTTCTCGGTGCAGATGCTGAGTTCGGGTGCTCCCAAGGCGAGCGCTGCGTGACGCCATGCGCGTGCTTCGGTGAGGCCGCCACGCACCGTCAGCTTCGATCGCATACGCAGGGCGAGCGTAGTGGTGCGAGCGTAACTCGCCGCGAAGAGCCCAGCGCTGCGATAGCTCGCCGCAAACGGCGCGAGGATTGCGCGCGCGCGCTTTGCATCTTCGGGGCGGTCGGCGATCTCGGAGATGCGCAGAAGCGATCGTGCGAGCGAGGAATTTTCGGCGAGCGGCCGATCGCGCAGCGCGAGGCGCCCGAGTTCATCCTCGCCTGCAATCCTATCGGCGGCGGCACCGCCGTCGGGAGCGAACGCCCCAAGCGTCGCCCGTGCGAGCCGATCCGCGCGTTCGAAGAAACGTTCCTCGCCGAGCGCTTCGTACGCGTCGAGCGATGCGGCGATCGTCGCGCACTGATCGGCGAGGATGCCGCGGACGCGCGGTTCCTCTCCGGAGCGCCAGACGCGGAGCATCAGGCCGTCGCTATCGCGCAGACGATTCTCGAGCGTGTCGAGCACGCGCCGCGCTCTCTCAGCGAGCTCGTCGCTTCCGGTCACGAGCGCGATCTGCGCGAAGGCGCCGGCGAGCCCGGCGCTCCACGCGGTGTAGGACGTCGGATCGACGTATGGTTTCTCGCAATGGGCGCGCTCGACGGCATCGAGCGCAAAGTACCGTTCGTCGGCATCTTGACTGCCTAGAAAAACCCCACGCTCCTCGTCGTAGAGCGTGGCGCGCACGTATGCGACGCTCTGCTGCAGCGCGCTTTGACGCGCCGCGTCGTTTTCATAGGCGAGCAGACGCGCGAGAATGCGGAGCAGCGCGCCGTGATCTTCGGCCATTTTTTCAAAGTGCGGCACCGACCAATCGGCAGTGGTGGAATAGCGAAAAAAGCCACCCTCGATGCGATCGTAGGTTCCTCCACCCGCCATCGCGCGCAGCGTTCGGATCAACATCGCGAGCGACTCGTGACGGCCTGCGAGCCCGTCGTCGAGGAGATACTCGAGCAAATCCGTCTGCGGGAATTTCGGCGCGTCCCCAAAACCGCCGTGTCGCTCGTCGTAACTCGCACGCGCACGTTCGAAGACAAAATCCGAAACGCTCGCGTCGATTTCGCCGACGAGAGCGGGGGCCTCGTTTTGTCGCCCCCCCTCCAACATAAGCTCCTCGATTTTGTCGCGATGCTCGGCGTAATACTGCGCGATCCGCGCGAGTGCTTGACGCATCGCCGGTGCTGGAAGATAGGTGGCGCCGGTGAGAATCGTGCCGTCGGGCGCGAGAAAGGCCGTCGTCGGCCAGCCGCCCATGTTATAGCGCGCGTTGATATCGGGGCGTTCGTCGTTGTCGACGCGGATCGGCACGAAATCGCGCGCGACCGTCGCGATGACCTCAGGATCGGAGTAACTCGTCTCATCCATGACGTGGCACCAGTGGCACCAGACGGCGGAGAGCGAGAGCAAGATCGGACGATCGGTCGAGCGCGCAAGTGCAAACGCCTCGGGGCCCCAGGCGTGCCAGGGAATCTCGGCGGCGCGGTTCGGCCGCGGCGAGAAGCGAAATCCGTCAGCCATCGGAGAAACCTCGCAGAAAAGATGTAACGTAAAAGACGATGACGAGCGTCAGCACCGCGTCGAGCGGCAGCGTTGGAAGGTGCAGCGCGTGCGCGCCGACGATTGCGAGCGCAAAAACGAAGCCGAGCAACGCGTAGCGACGGTGCTTGCGCGGCGTCATCGCATAGACGTCGTCGGCGTACGGGTGCCCTTCGTTACGCCGCGACGCAATGAAAGCGACTGCGGCGAGCGCGAGCGCCGCAAGGATGCCGATGACCACGATAGGAGGCACGATGCGCCGCCGTGCCTAACGCAGAGCCGTTGTGGCTGAAGCGAGCGAGGACGAGAAGCGCGATTTGCGGCGACGCGCGCGCATTGCAAGCGCGACCGGTTTGCTCGCGATCGTCGTTGCTTGCCTCGCGTTCGCCGCGCTCATCACGACTCTGCGGGCGCGTTAAGCGGCGGCCGCCCGAGGCGCAGACCGAGGGCGAGCGCGACGGCAGCGAAGAGCAGCGATTCGATGCCGGCAAACGGGCTTCCCCAACGCGTCAACATGCCGGTCGAAATCGGCGGTGCGATAACGCCCGCAACGGAATCGAGCGACGAACTCACGCCGAGTACCGTGCCCTGTTCTCGTTCCGAGGCGAGCGCACTAATCAGCGCGGTGATGCCGGTATTTGCAAAGCCGACGCCGATGGTGAGGCTCACGTAGGCAATGGCGAGCAAGAGCAGGTTGTGGACGAACGGCAAGAGCGCGAGCGCCGCCACTAAGAGCGCAAGCCCGATCGTCGACATTCGCCGGTCGCCGAACCGCTCCGATGCCCGCCCGATGAGGAAAGCATTTACCAAAACGGTGAACGCTGCATACACGGCAAAGGCGATATCGGTTTGGAAGAGCGTGAAGCCGAGTTGCCCTTGCAGATAGAGCGCGATGACGCTGTAGTAGCCGTAGAGGGCGAGCGAGAGCGCGAGTTTCTGGCGCAAAATACGCGCGAGGTGCGGATTGCGCAAGGTTGCGAGCACCTCGCCAAACCCGACGCGCGCCTCGTGTTCGTCCGGTTTCGGTTTTGATTCGGGGAGCATAAAATAGGTCACCAACAGCGTGATGAACTGCAGCCCCGCCGCAGCGAGAAACGGAGCGGTGAAGCCGAAACGCGCGAAGAGTAAGCCGCCGCCGACCGGGCCGAAGACCATCGCGCCGGCGAACGTTGCACCGATATAGCCGAAGGCGCGCGCGCGTTCGTTGGGAGCGACGAGATCGGCGACGTAGGCCTGCGTGACGCTGATGTTGCCGCCGGAGAGCCCTTCGACGACGCGCGCGATGAAAACGATAAGCAGGTTCGGTGCGAAGGCTAACATCGCCCAACCGATCGTCGCGCCGATTTGGCTGATGATGAGCACGTGTTTGCGGCCGAGGCGGTCGGAGGCGTTCCCCCAAAGCGGCGCGGCGATGAGCTGGCAGAGGGAGAATGTCGTAAAAAGCAACCCGGCGACGACCGGCGCCGCCCCGAAATGGGTGACGAAATACGGCAGCATCGGAATCAGCATGCTGAAACCGAGGATATCGATAAACGTGATGCCGAGAATCGGCGCGAGTTTTCGAATCATAGGGCTCTCCGGAGTAGGGACACGCGAAGAGCCCCGAAGGCTTCAGGGGCTCTCCCCGGCTGCCCGGGAGCGCCAACGGAGGGCGGCGCGCTGCGGGCGCGAATGGAGGCTGGCCGTGCCGGGTGGACGAGACCGG
>DAHUYY010000175.1 GCA_027306845.1 Vulcanimicrobiota bacterium
CCGTCACCGCCCTGATCCTGGGCGTGATCCAGATCGTCGGCTCGGTCAACAACTACTCTTCGTTCAAGCGGGTCCAGGACCTAGCCGCGCTGAACTCGCTGGTGGTCCAGGCCTCAGGCGACCTCGCCGACGAGCGCGACGCCGCGTGCGCGTTCGCGGCCTCGCGCGGCTTCGAGCGCACCCTCGAAGCGTTCGCGCAGCGTCGCCTCGTCGTCGCCGATTTCATAGCCGATCGCGCTATGGTAGCCAAGCACGAGCTCCTCGCCCGCGCTCCAACGCAGGTGGTCGGCGCGAGCGTGCGGGCCGAGCGCCTGCACGTACTGCGCGCGCGCTAACGTCATGCGTGCGCCGCGTTCGACCATCGTGCGATCGTAGATCGCGAAGAGCTGCTCGTCGTAGGGCGGGCCGGCGCGCAGCAACGCATTCTTTTGCCGCAACGTGCGCGTGTACATCGCCAACGCGGTGTAGTAACTCGGCTGCTCCTGCGCCAACGCAAGATTTAAAAAAGCGCGGCGCAAGCCGGGTGCGCCGACGATAACGGCCAGATCGGCGGGCGCAAAACTCACGACGCGCAGTTTCCCGAGAAAATGCGCGTACCGTACGGCGCGCCCGTTAATCGTCAGCGTTTTACGGGTCGTCCGTTCGCCGCGCGCGATGGTGAAGCCGAGGGTGACGTTCCCCGAACGAACGATCGCGTCGGCGCTCACCGATGCGAGCCCGAACCCGTCGCGAACGATCTCTGCCTCGCGCGAGGTGCGAAACGATTTTCCGGTTCCCAACAAACCGATCGCCTCGAGCAAATTGCTTTTCCCTTGCGCGTTTCGCCCGAGAAAGACGTTTAACCCCGCTTGCGGTTCGATCGTTGCCTCGCCGTAATTACGGCAGTTCGCCAACGTAATGCGCGTGATGCGCATCGCGCTATTGGCGCAACGGCATCAGCACGTAGAGCTGCGACGCGCCTTCGGTCGACTCTGCGGGAGTCAATGCCGCAGGGGAGAGCGGGCCTACGAATTCGATCCGGCACTGAGCGCTCTTCACGTGGTTGAGCACTTCGATCATGTAGCGCGCGTTAAACGCAATCGTAAGATCGTCGCCTTCTTGTTCGATCTCGATCTCTTCGTAGGCGTTTCCCGAACGTTCGGAGTTCGCAGTAACGATCAACGTGTGGTTGGAGAGATTCATCTTCACCATCGAAGCGCGGTCGCCGGCGACGAGTTCGGCGCGGCGTAAGGCGCCGACCAACGCCGGAACGCTCGCGGTAACCTTACGGTCGAACTTCGCGGGAATCACTTGTTGGTAATTCGGGTACTGTCCGTCGACTAAGCGCACCGTTACTGCGGCATGTTCGGCCGAGAACTGCAGTTGATTGTTCTGCGCGCCCAACACGTTGACGTTGACGCGCTCCGCACCGGCGAGATTGCGCGCGGTCTCCGCGAGCGCCCGCGACGGAACGATGAAACGCTCGTGCCCGCCCGGCGATTCGTCGAGCGTCGTTTCGTAACGCGCGAGCCGATAACCGTCGGTTGCGACCATCGTGAGTTTATCGCCTTCGATCTCAAGCAGCGTCCCCATCATCACCGCACCGCGCGCTTCTTCGGTCGCCGCGGCAAAGATGACCGCTTCGATGCCTTCGCGCAGACGTTTCCCGGAGAGGGCGAATTGGGCGCCCTTAACGGCCGCGGGCAGAGGAGGATACTCTTCGCCCGGAAGCGCGTTGAAATCGTAATTCGTTCGCTCGCACTTCACGCTGACGCGATTCGGCGTTCCGCTCAGATCGATCGTCGACGTTTGCGGAAGGTTCGCAAGATAGCCGGCAAACAGCTTCGCCGGCACCGTGATGCTGCCGGGCTCTTCGATCTCCGCTTTCAGACGCTGCTCGAGGGTTAGTTCGAGGTCGGTTGCACGCACGGAGACCGAACCGTTCTCGGCGGCAATGAGCACGTTGGAAAGAATCGGCACCGTCGTATGCGCGTTTACGACTTTACTTGCCGCACCAACGGCGGCAGCGATCTCCTTGGTCTCACAGGATAGCTTCACAGTTACTCACGTCCTCTTGCATGTAAGCCGTCGTTCTTTATTTAGTATATAAGTCGTCGTCGTACCAGTAGAGCGGTGGGGCGTGCGAACAAGTTCGCTTTTAGCCTACGGGGCTGCGGCTTTCAACCGCATCGGCCGTGTGGGTAAGGCTGCGAGCGGTTCTTCGCAGTTTCGAGCGCTCGCAGCGCCGGTTTTGTTATCCACCTTCGTGCACCGCCCCTGTACGGGGCCTCGTGGAGAGCCCGACATGGAGAAGGAAGCGATCAGCGCCGACATGCGTCGATCAGGCGTTCGACCCGGTTGCGGAACGCTTCGTCGCGCATCATCTGTTCTTTTATTTTGTTGCGCGCGTAAATAATCGTGGTGTGATCTTTCTTCCCGAACTCGCGTGCGATTTGGGGGAGCGAGCAATTGGTGAGCTGGGTCGCGACGTACATCGCGATCGGACGCGGCCCGGCGACGCGCGCGTCGCGACGCGGATGGTCGAGCTCTTTGAGGGTGAGGCCGTTGGCCGCCGCGACGACCTCTTTGATCTTGGGAATCGTAACCCGGCTCACCGAGGCGTCGGCGATGAGGCTCTTGAGCGCTTCGCCGGCGAGTTCGGTGGTGATCGGGGATTTCGAGAGCGAGGCAAAGGCGACGACGCGGATCAGCGCCCCCTCGAGTTCGCGGATGTTCGAGGGGATCACGCGGGCGATAAACGAGGTGACCTCGTCGGGAACCGGGATCCGATCGGTCTGCGCCTTCTTACGGAGGATCGCTTCGCGCGTCTCGATGTCGGGGTTTTGAATATCGGTGAGCAGGCCCCACTCAAAGCGCGAGCGGAGCCGCGATTCGAGCGTCTGGATCTCCTTCGGCGGGCGGTCGGAGGAGATGATCAACTGCCGCCCCGATTCGTGGAGCGCGTTGAACGTATGGAAGAACTCCTCTTGCGTGGTCTCTTTTCCGGCGAGGAACTGGATATCGTCGATCAATAGCACGTCGACCTGACGATACTTGTTTCGGAATTCCGGCGTTTTGTTATTTTGTAACGCGATGATGAATTCGTTGGTGAATTTCTCGCAGGTGACGTACACGAGGTTGGCGCCGGGATGATCGACGAGCACGCGGTGCCCGATCGCATGCATGAGATGCGTTTTTCCCAACCCGACACCGCCGTAGAGAAAGAGGGGATTGTACGCGCGGGCCGGCGCCGAGGCGACCGCTTGCGCGGCGGCGTGCGCGAACCGGTTGGAATTTCCGACGACGAACTCTTCGAAGGTGTACCGGACGTTGAGGTTGGCACTGCGTAACGTATCGAGGTTGCGCACTTGCGATACTGCCGCGGCGGGGCCGGGTTCTACGGGGGCGCTCGGCGCGCGTTCTTCGCGGGCCGGTGCTGCGGCTTGCGCGAGCTGCGCGATCTCCTCGGGTTCGAGGACGCGAATGCGCAACGTGACCGCTTCGCCGAAAACGCCGCTAAGCGTTTCGACGATCTGCGACTTCAGACGCGTCTCTACCCATTCACGTGCGAAGCCGGTATGGACGCCTAACGAAAGTTCGCTTCCATCGATTGCAAGCAAGTGCATCGGCTTGATCCACATCTCGAAAACAGGCTTTGAAAACGCATCGCGCAACGCAACTAATGCGCTCTCCCAAAGCTCCGTAGAAAACTCCGAGGTGCCGACCGTCAGCGCCATGCCGTTGCTCCTTCACAAGCCCGATTAAGAACGTTATCGATGCCCTAAGGCCGTAGCCTTCGAGCAGCGGGGTGGGTCTCTCGGCTTGGCTTAATGAGGGCATCTCCCTGCGAAAATATCCACGGAGTTGTGCACTTATCCACAGCCCGTGTTCCGACGCTTTTTCGGTCTTTTTGCCGCCTTTTGCCCACAATCGAACCGAGCCCCTGAGGGATCGGAAAAGCCCGCCAATACAGGCGAAAAGCCGTGCCGCGCGCCCGAAAAAGCCCTCCCTATACACAGCTTTCTCAACAGGTGTGGAGAGCGGCCCTGCTTGACGCGCGGGCCTTCCCCTGCCTATACTCCCTAAGCCGTCTGCCGCCCATCGGCGGCCTTTTCAACGTTCACCTAGGAGCTACACACATTATGAAGCG
>DAHUYY010000176.1 GCA_027306845.1 Vulcanimicrobiota bacterium
CTCCGACGTGCGGTGCGACGCGTAGGTAAAACCAGCGGTGTAAACCGCTTCGCGTGCGTCGCGCGGTTCGTACGCGCACGACGGTGCCGCAGATCGTCACCTCGGTGCGGGCGTGCGCGACTTTGCGCGCGGCGAGATACCCAGCGTTATCGCAGAGCCCGCTCTTCCCGTTGCCGATGCGTCCGGAGCAAGAAGCGAGCAGCAGGCACGCGACGAGCGCGGCGACGGAGCGAGTGGCGACAGAATTTGCGGAGCGCATTCAGGTGGATTCCGCACGTGGGCCGGCTGAAACCTCGCCCGGGCCCTCGATACGGCCCCGGAGTTTACCCCGAGCCCGTCGAGGGGGGCCTACTCGGGCTGACAGATTTCGGGCCCTCGATACGGCCCTGCGGGCCTACTCGGGCTGACAAATTTGTACGCGGGCTGACAGATTTGTACTCGGGCTGACGGAGTTGTCAGCCCGAGTCGGGGTCGCTCTACCAGTACTTCACGCAATTATTCGCGCTTGAATCGCAGACGGCGACGTAGCCGATATAGGGCCACGATCCGGTGTCGTCTTCGGTCCAATCGATGCCTTGGCTGCTCGCATTGTCGTAGTAGTAGCGGCCTTGCACGTAGACGTAATTGCCGGTTGCAACCCACGGCCAGCTCGGCGGATTGTTGCTCGGCGCCTGCGCCATCGCATCGAGATTCGAGACGATCTCGATCGTGCCGCCGTTGGGAATCTGCACGTAGAAGTAGCCGTGATTTCCGCTCGCCGTCACCTTTGAGGGCAACACCTGGGTGACTTGGCCGCAGATATCGACGAGTTGATCCCCCGAGATCGTCCCCGCACCGAATGCCGCCTGATCGCTGAGGAACTGCGCGTCGTCGCATGCATAGGCGCTGGGAACCGGCGTTGCGGTCGGTTGCGCCGTCGGCGTTGCCGTCGGCTGTGCGGTCGGCGTTGCCGTCGGCTGCGCGGTCGGCGTTGCCGTCGGCTGCGCGGTCGGCGTCGCCGTCGGCTGTGCAGTCGGGGTTGCCGTCGGCTGTGCGGTCGGCGTAGCGGTGGGTTGTGCGGTCGGCGTCGCCGTCGGCACCGGGCTCGGCGTTGGGCTCGGGCTCACGCCGCCTGCGGTGAGGCTGACGTCGTCGAGGTACTGATAGATGTAACCACTCGTCCAACCGTTGCCGTAGACGCCGAAGAAGAGCCAGTAACTCTGTCCGGCATATTGGCTTAGGTTGTAACTGCGCTCGACCCAACCGTTCGTCGTAGCGGCTTCGCTGAAGATCGTGTCGACGACGTTGCCGGAAGAATCGAGGAGATCGCCTTCCTGATCGGCGTAGGCGAGCGTGTCGTTCGTGCCTTCGTTGACCCAGAGCGTCAGCACGCCGTTGCTGGGAATCGTAACCTGCTGGCAGACGCCGGCGTAACCGTTGACCTCCGGCGTGGAGGTTGCGCCGCTGAGCTCGCTGTAGCTGCCGCTATGCACCGGGCTCGTGACGATCGCGGCATTCACGCTACCGCATTGCTGCCAGACCGAGAAGCCGCCGCTCTCGAAGCCGCCGTCGGCGACGGCGTTCGTCGCCCCCGTCGCGCTGGCTTTCCGAACCGACTTGGCTGCCGGAAGAGCGATCCGCCGCGCGGCCGTTGGGCGAGCGGCCCGCGACGAAGCGGCCGGTAGCGAGGAAGGCGACGAGCCGCCCCCGCCGCACGCCGCAAGTGAGAGCGCCATCAGAAGTCCGAGGGCGCTGAAACGTTTCTGCAACATATATCTCCTAGGTGATAGAAGTGGAAGTTTGCGCGGGCCCCCCGCCACGCGCCGATGCCATTCTACCCCTTGGTTGTTAAATATATGTAAAGTATTTTAATATTCGGACGCCAGCCCTCGTTAACCCGATTAAGGTGCTACGCCGTGCGGAGCGCGTTGGCGAAGAGATAGAGGCCGAGCATGCTCAAGTGCGGGTCCACGATATCGATCGCGGGGCACGAGCGCGCGACGACGGCGGCGAGGCCACCGGTCGCGACGACGCGCGTCCGCCCGCCCAGCTCTTCGCTAAAGCGCTCGATGACGAGGCGCGTCGCGCCGACGACGCCGAGCATGATGCCGGCTTGGAGCGCCTCGACGGTGTTGCGGCCGATCGCGCGCTGCGGCGGATCGAGCGCGACCTGCGGGAGCTTCGCCGTGCGGCCGACGAGCGCGTCGATGGAGACGTTGATCCCCGGTGCGATCGCCGCACCGAGAAATGCACCGGCCCGCGAGATCGCCGTGAAGACCGTCGCGGTGCCGTACGAGGCGACGCTGAGCGGCGACCCGTAGCGCGCGACGCCGCCGATCGCGGCGGCGACAAGATCGGCCCCCACCTCCGCGGCCCGTTCGCTCTCGATCGGCATCAGCGGTTGTTTATCCGGCTCGAACATCGTCGGCGTCAGATGGAAGAAACGCTTGCACGCTCCGACCAGCGCAAAATCGAGTTTCGGCACGACGCTTGCGATCACGATGCGGTCGATCGTGCGCACGTCGAGTTTCGCGGTAGCGAAGAGTTGCGTGATGAAGACGCCGATCTCGTCGGGCGTGCGATTGGTGAGCGTTCGCACGCGCCACATCTGCAGCACCGATCCGTCTTCGTCGAGAATCCCGAATTTCGTTTCGGTGTTTCCTACATCGATCGCGAGCAACACTACGTTTTCCCCTTTAACAGCGGTTCGAGCGCGTCGAGCAGTCGCCCGGCGAGCGTCCGTTTCTCCGCATGCCCCAGATCGGTCCGCGCGCCGGAGCGATCGAGCAGCACGTAGCCGTTTTCCTGCAAGCCGAAGCCGGCGCCGTCGCGAACGTCATTTACAACGATTGCATCGAGCGCTTTACGCTTCATTTTTTCGCGTGCGTGCGCTTCGTGATCGCTGGTTTCGGCGGCGAAGCCGACGATACACCGCGAGCCTCCCGCAGCCGATAGTGCGGCGAGAACGTCGGGGGTGCGCTCCAAATCGACGTGCAGCGTCTCATCGCTCTTCTTCCGCTTCTCCGCCGATATCTCGCTCGGGCGCCAATCGGCGACGGCGGCGGCGGCGATGGTGAGATCGATATCGCGGCTTTCGCGCAGCGCGAGGGCGAGCAATTCCTCCGCCGTGGCAAAGCGCTCGGTGCGCACGCCGTTCGGCGGTGCAAGCAAGGTTGGGCCAAGTAACAACGTTACGTTTGCGCCGCGTCGTGCCGCCTCTTCGGCAAGCGCGATTCCCGTTGCACCGGTCGATGCATTGCCGATGACGCGCACCGGGTCGAAAGGCTCCTGCGTCGGGCCGGCGGTTACCAGCACGCGCATGCCGAGAAGCGACCGGCGGCGCGCGCGCGCGCGTTCGATCGCTTCGAGCAATCGCTCCTCGCTCGCGAGCCGACCGACCCCGTGCTCGCGTTCGGCGAGAAAGCCCGATTCAGGCTCGACGATCTCGTAGCCACGCGTTCGCAGCGTTGCGATATTTTCCGCGGTCGTCTCGCTTTCGTACATCGCGGCGTTCATCGCCGGCGCGAGCAACACCGGAATGCGCGCCGCGAGTAACGCCGTCGTCGCGAGATCGTCGGCGATGCCGGCGCGCAATTTCGCGATGAGGTTTGCCGTAGCCGGGGCGACGATCGCCACCTCGGCTTCGCGCACGAGACGAATATGCGGAATCCGTTCGGGGGCATCCCAGAGCGAGGTATAGACCGGGCGCGCGGTGAGCGCGGCAAAAGTGAGCGGTGCGATGAATCGTTCGGCATCGGCAGTGAGCATGACGTCGACGGTCGCACCGCGTTGCACCAACGTACTCGTCAACGCCGCCGCTTTATAGGCTGCGATGCCGCCGCTGACGACGAGGAGTACGCGCGCGCCATTCATTGCGGGAACCAGATGTTATCGAGCAGCCGGGTACGGCCGAAACGAGCGGCCGCGATGACGAAGCAATTTTCGCGCAGTGCGGAGAGCGAAGCGAAGCTCTCGGCGTCGACACAGGCGAGGTAATCGAGCGCTCCAGGCGGCTCGAGTAGCGCCGCCGCTTCGGTTCGCGCGATCTCGAAGGGCTCGCCGGTCTTTAAGAGTTCGACGAAACGGCGGAGCATGCGGTGTAACGATGGGGCC
>DAHUYY010000177.1 GCA_027306845.1 Vulcanimicrobiota bacterium
GGACACGGCGAGCTCCCGGTCTCCCAGGCGACCGGAGAGCTCTCCGGCGCGGTCGGCTCGATCGCCGGCTCGCTGCGTTGGCTCGGCGGGAGCGATCCCCGCATCGTGGCGCGCGGCAACATTGCGGCGGCGCCGATCGCACCGCTGCTCGATGCCTTCGCGATCGCTCATCCACCGGTCGGCGGAGTCGTCGCGGGGGAGTTCACGCTCGGAGGCTCGTTCAAAGCGCCGCAGGCCGATGCCGATCTCACCGGGCTCGGGCTCCATCTCAACGGGCAGGGAATCCGCCGTGCGAGCGGCAGCGTCGCGCTCTCGGCGCAGCGCATCTCGCTTGCGCGTGGGCGCCTGCTGGTCGGCTCGACGGCGGCGCGTGCCGAGGCCGCCTACGGCGACGCGGGGGCGCGGATCGCGTTGCGTGCTGGAAACGCCGATCTCGAGGATTTCGACGATCTCTTCGATACCGGCGATACGCTCGCCGGGCGCGGGAGCCTCGCCTTCAATCTCCACAGCGACGCGCATGCCCTGAGCTCGCAGGGGCGCTTTCAGGTCGTTGGGCTGCGCGTGCGTAATCTGACGCTCGGAGCGGCGACCGGCCGCTGGACGAGCGCGCGCAACGTCGTCACCGGGGCGGTGAGCGATGCCGGGCCCTACGGTGCGCTCGCCGCCACCGGGAGCGTCGCCGCGCGCCCGGAGCCGAATTGGCGCTCGGGCTTGCTGCACGCGCGTTACAATTTGCACGCGACGCTGAGCGGGCTCGACGTGGCGACCTGGATCGCGGTGCTCGATCTGCCGCGGATTCCCGCGACCGGGCAGGTCGACGCGACGCTCGCGCTTCAAGGCTCCTATCCGCACGCGCGCGCGCAGGGAGATGCCGCGCTGCGCGACGGCACGCTCTTCGGGGTGCCGATCGATAAGCTGACCCTCGCCGGGCGGAGCGACGGCAGTAATGTCGATCTGCTGGGGATCGATCTCGCCACGCCCGGGCTCGACGCCCGCGCGAGCGGGCGCTTCGGCTTCGCTCCGGATGCACCGATCGCGCTGCGGGGCTCGGCGAGCTCGACCGATATCGCGGGCATCATCTCGCGCCTCGCGCACCTCAGCGTTCCGGTAACCGGGCGCTTCGAGAGCACCTTTGCCGTCGCGGGCACCCAGCGCCACCCGCAACTGCGCGCCGGCTTCGACGGCCGCGCCGTCACCCTCGACGGGGTGCAGGTGAGCAGTCTCTTCGGGGCGCTCGCGTACGCCAACGGGCGGCTCGAACTCCAGAATGCGGGCGCTCGCTTCCCCCGCGGGCGGGTCGATCTCTCCGGCGAACTGCCGATCCGCCTCCGGCCGCTCGGCGTGGGGCCGGGGAGCGCTCCGGTCGATGCCTCGCTGACGGTGAGCGACCTCGACCCCGGCATCGTCGCTCGCTTTCTCGGGAATAGCAGCGAGCTCGCCGGGCAGATCGACGGCGTCGGCCAGCTCGCGGGGCGGCTCGACGACCCGACGCTCGCCGGGCGGTTTACCGTTCGCAACGGAAGCTACCGCAGCGACCTCGAGCGCATCCCGCTCACCGGAATCACCGGCACGCTGCTCTTCGGGCGCAAGCACGCGCAACTGCTCGGCCTGAGCGCTTTCGCCGGGCCGGGGCGCCTGCTCGGCTCGGGGACCCTGACGATCGGCGCGGGCGGGGCGTTGAGCTATCGGGCGCAGATTCAAGCGGTCGGCGCGACGCTCGCCTCCCCGGTCTTCGGCGGCGGCACGTTCGATGCCGACCTCACGCTCGCCGGGCAGAGTGGATCGCTCGCCAAGGTCAGCGGTAAGGCGACGCTGCGCGACGGCGTGCTGCCGTTCATGGCCTTCGCCGGAGCATCGGCGCTGGGCACCGGGCACCTGCCGTTCGATCTCGCCTTCGACGTCGGCATCGCGCTCGGCCCCGGGGTGCGCGTCCGCGGCAGCGGATATGGTGCCGGGCTCGATATCGGCGCGACGGGAAGCGCGCAGCTCGCCGGCACGCTGCGTTCGCCGACGCTGCAAGGGCGGTTCATCTCCACCGGCGGTTCGCTCGTCTATTTCGATCGATCGTTCCGCGTCGACGATGCAACGTTGCGTTTTCAAGCGCGCAACGGCGTGATGCCGACGCTTGCAGCGACGGCATCGGCGCAAGTCAGTAACCCCGACCCGAATCGCGCGCGCAACCCGTTCGGAAGCGCGAAAGTCAGCATCGCGGTGCGCGGCCCGCTCGATGCACTCGACGTCCAACTCACCTCGGATCCGAGTTATCCGCGCGAACAGATTCTCGCGTTAATCGCACCCTTCGGCGGCGTCGTCGGCTCCGCGCAATCGTTCGGCGTGAGCTCCGGCGCGCCGTCGGTCGGCGAAGAAGCGTTCAATCTGCTCAACGCGCAATTTTCGTCGGCGTTGTTGGGACCGATCGAGAGCGCGCTCGGGCGCGGGCTCGGCTTGAGCGATCTCAGTCTCAATCTCAGTTACACCGGCGGCGTCGCGGTGACCGCGCAACGCATTCTCGGCAAAAAATTTAGCGTCGCGTATTCGACGAGTTTCGGAACGATTAGCCGGCAGTCGGTCTCGTTGCAATTCGTACCGACCCGTCGCACCGTTGCGAGCCTCACGTTCTTCACCGTGATCGGCTCGCCGCAGTTGCTCAACACGACATTCGGTACCGGCACGAATCTGCTCTATTACGGATCGGCGTTGCCCGCGGGCGTCGCGCTCAACGGCACCAACGGGTTTAGTTTCACGCTCGAATTGCGCCCGTAAGGACGGTCGCGAACACGCGTTATCACACACTCTGAGTAAACGCCCTCGTTATCAACACGACACTGCACGTGCGCATTCGGAGAACGCAATCGCTCCGGCGCTCGTTACATCGGAGCGATTGCGACGAGCAGGGAAAGGCGTATCGCCTTAGCCTCTCTCCATTTTCAGAAGCGAAGCAGGGCAGGGCTCCACACGAAGATGGAGGGGTAACGTCGCCGGGAGTCGGCGCAATTGAAGAGGCGATACATTCAAGAGTCGACGAGCAATCGGCGAAGAGCCGGGAAGGGCTTGCAGCAATTGAATACCGTCCTTCATCCGGTACACAAACCCGAAGACTTTGCCGCTAGGTTCTAATACGCGTTTGATTTCGACAACCCAGGTGCCGGGTCGACCGGGATGTTCGGGGTGCTCAGGGAGGATGTCGCCGTATACGAACGGCGAGTGATCACACCGCAAGCCAT
This sequence comes from Vulcanimicrobiota bacterium, assembly GCA_027306845.1. Classification (GTDB taxonomy): domain Bacteria; phylum Vulcanimicrobiota; class Vulcanimicrobiia; order Vulcanimicrobiales; family Vulcanimicrobiaceae; genus JABEUX01. Next base: position 3,225 of record DAHUYY010000177.1, read on the forward strand.
TTGGAAATCCGGCAGCACTTCCCACAAAAGGGAGGAAAATTTGAGCGAGAAAAACCGTCGCCGCGAGTGCGGAGACCACTAATTGCCTAGACAAGTTGCTTACCCTCGCTCTCGCATTTCTGCACACCGCTTCCAGCAGGAAGGCCGCCGGTCCATTGCTTGATATTACTGTAGCTGCCCGGCTGTATACTAGCCGAAGCAAATCCGATCGATAGGCCGAAATTCACCCCAGCCTTCGTGGAATAATTCGCTTGGTAATAGCGAACACCGTCGCTTCCCAAGTATATCCAACCCACCTCGGCTCCGTTTTGCCAGATCGAATTTATATCTGTCACCTGGATCGAAGCGTTGCTTCCGGCAGGTCGAAAGAAATCAGAGATGGTCTCCGGCGATCCCGAGCAGGGTCGGCCCTGGCACTGCGATGCGGTCCCATTGCAAGCAACCTGCGTCGGGGGCGTGCAGCCCGATCCGCCATCATAACATGGTTGCCCGCATTCGACGTTGGAGCTGCAGTTGCCGGTGCCGCTCGTGCCGCCACTTCCGCTGAGGTCGGGATAGCATAGAACAGTTTCTGGCCCGCCATTCGGCGAAAACGCGGTACCGCCCGCCGAGTAGCCACTGGGACACGGGTTGTTCGAGGGCGCAGAAATATCGTCGGCGTGCGCTCGACCGATCGAACCGGTTGGGTTTAGCCCTGTGGCGGGATTCGCGCCGAGGAGCGTTATGCTTCCATTGGGCGTGTGGACAGTTGCGTGCATCCCCATTTCACCCACGGCGGTGCCGATGGCGCGGTTCGGCGTTTGCGGTACGCTTTGCGGTTGAGGGCTCGTTGGCAGCATTCCGGTCGTTCCGGAACTGCATGCG
>DAHUYY010000178.1 GCA_027306845.1 Vulcanimicrobiota bacterium
CAATCTCGCGCGACGCTTAGCCTTAACACCGGCGAACGATATGACGCCGACGCATCTCGCCGCCGAAGCGACCGCCGTCGCGAAGGCACACGGCATGGAGATCGAGGTCCACGACGCAGCCTGGGCGGCGGAGAAAAAGATGGGCTCGTTCCTATCGGTCGCGCAAGGCAGCGCGCAACCACCGGCGTTCATCGTGATGCACTATCGCGGTGCACCGCAGAGCGATCGATTGCTCGCGCTCGTCGGAAAAGGCATCACCTTCGATACCGGCGGCATCTCGCTGAAGCCTCCGGAAAAAATGGAAGAGATGAAATACGATATGTCCGGCGGCGCCGGCGTGATTGCTGCAATGGGTGCGATCGCTGCGCTTAAACCGACCGTCAACGTCGTCGGCATCGTGCCCGCGACCGAGAATATGCCCGGTGGAAAAGCCACGAAGCCCGGCGATATCGTGCGCGCCAGCAACGGCACGACGATCGAGGTCATCAATACCGATGCCGAAGGCCGGCTTATCCTCGCCGACGCGCTCGTCTACGCGCGCTCCCTCAAAGCGACGCAGATCGTCGACGCGGCGACGCTGACCGGGGCCTGCGTTATCGCCCTCGGCCACGCCGCAAGCGCAGCGGTGAGCAACGACGACGCCTTCGCAACGCTCTTTCTCGATGCCGTGAAAGATTGCGGCGAGCGCTACTGGCGCATGCCGCTCTACGACGATTACAGCAACGCGATGAAGAGCGATATCGCCGATCTCAAAAATACCGGCGGCCGCCCCGCCGGCACGTTGACCGCTGCGGCGTTCCTGAAGGCCTTCGTCGACAAAACACCGTGGGTTCACCTCGATGTCGCCGGCACCGCCTACGTCGACGGTGAGACCGCGTGGTCGGCGAAAGGCCCAACCGGTACGCCCGTGCGCGCATTCGTTCATCTCGCCGAGAAGATGGCAGGCTAGCGATGTCCACGCATGGCGCGAGCGATCAGGCGCGCCCGTACGAGCCGGCACACGGTCGCGCGGTGCGCCGCATCACCGCGGGTGCCGTGCGGCGCCGAAAGGGAACGCCGTTCCCCCTCGTGACTGCATACGATGCTCCGTTTGCGGCCTTTGCCGAAGCGGCGGGGATCGATATCATTCTCGTCGGTGACAGCCTCGCAAATGTCGTGCTGGGCTATGACGAGACCACGCCGATTACCGTCGAGGTGATGATCCATCACGCGCAGGCCGTCGTGCGCGGCACGACGCGCGCTCATATCGTTGTCGATATGCCGTTCGGTTCGTATCACGTCAGCGACGAAGATGCGGTGCGCAACGCCATTCGCTTGGTGAAAGAGGGCGGAGCATGCAGCGTCAAACTTGAGGGCGGCGGAATGGAGGCCGACCGCATTGCGGCGATTGCCGCGACGGGAATCCCGGTGATGGGACACATCGGCGTGATGCCGCAGACCGCCGGTCTCGGCCCCGGTTATAAGAAACGCGCGAACCGCGAGCGCCTGTTAGAGCAGGCCAAAAAGGTCGAAGCGGCGGGCGCCTATGCGATCGTACTCGAGGTCGTCGATAGCGAGATCGCCGAAGAAATTACCGCATCGATTGCGATTCCGACCGTCGGAATCGGCGCGGGTCCGCATTGCGATGCGCAGGTGCTCGTCCTCCACGATGCGTTGGGAATCTATTCGCAATCGCCGCCGTTTGCAAAACGCTTCGCCGAACTCGGTTCCGCGGCGACCGACGCGCTCGCGATGTACGCTCGCGAAGTGCGCGAGCGGCGCTTCCCGGAGCGATAGACGGCCTTAGAGCTCCGCGCCGCGACCCGCCGCGGTCGCCCTCCACGAACTGCTCTCGATCGTTCGCGCAAAAACATCGAAGAGCTCCGGGTCGCTGACGCGTCCGCGCTCGTCACCCATCACGGCCATCGCGGCATCGTGGCTCAGCGACGGACGATATGCGCGCGTCTCGGTAAGCGCATCGTAACAGTCGGCGATGAGAATGATGCGCGACCAAAGGGGAATCGCTTCGCCGGCCAACCCATCGGGATAGCCGAGCCCATCGAAGCGCTCGTGATGATGACGAATTGCGTGAACGATCCCGGTCGAGGCTCGCAGTTCTTGCCAATGCGGCGAAGATTGCGCGGCAACGATGCGTGCGCCGAGAATGCTGTGACTCTTCATGATCTCCCACTCGTGCGCGCTTAGCGGCGAGGGTTTGAGCAACACGTGGTCGGGAATACCGATCTTCCCGACATCGTGAATGTGGGCCGCCTCGCGCAGTGCATCGACTTCGTCGTCCTCAAGGGCGATCGCGCGCCCCAGTGCTTCTGAAAGACGGGCTACCTGGAGGCCGTGGGCCGCAGTGTGCTCGTCGCGCACCTCGACGGCGGCGTGGATCGCTCGATCGACCTGGGTCACGGGTACTCCCTCATCGGACATCAAAACGGGAGGCACTTCCATATTCCTCCATCCCTCGTCATACGGCGCCGCGTTGGCCGCGCCACGCCGATGCGTTGCCGATGCCCTTTCCGAATCCTTCTCCACGACCGGCCTTCGGCACCGGCTCGGGAGCAGGAAAATCGCTGCGAGAAAAAGCGGGCATTGGGGGCGCTCCGTGGAAGCACCGCCTACGGTCACCTGCCGGCTCCGAAGAGTACATCTTCGGCATCGCGCGGGGGCTCTTTGGCCTCGGGAGCAGCTGCTACTCGCTCTTGCGGATCTACCCACCCCCATGCGAAGCAAACGCGCGTCGCATCCAAGGAGATGTCTCGAATGTACACCGATGAAATGCTCACCTGCGTCGATTGCGGACGCACGTTTACCTTTACCGCAAACGAACAGCAGTTCTACGCGAGCAAGGGCTTCACGAACAAACCGAGCCGTTGCGCCGATTGTCGCGCCGCCCGTAAGGCGAGCGGCGGCCGTGGCGGAAGCGGCGGCGGCGGCGGTGCCCGCCGTGAACTGTTCAAAGCGACCTGCAGCCAGTGCGGCGGCGTCGCCGAAGTCCCGTTCCAACCCCGTGGCGATAAACCGGTTTACTGCCGCGACTGCTTCGCATCGCGCCCCAGCTACCGCTAGGACAATGTGACAGACCTCGTTCGGCGCCGAATGAATCGCTTCGGACTCGCAGCGATTCATATCGGCGCGCTCGCGGTGTTCATCCCCGGTGCTTTCCAGTGGAGCGCACTCGTGGTGGCCGCGATCGTTGCCTACCTCACCGGCGCACTCGGCGTCACCCTCTTCTATCATCGCACGCTCACCCACCGCGGATTACGCTTGCGTAAGCCGCTCGAATACGTGCTCGCCATCTTCGGCGCTCTCGCGCTTCAGGGCGACCCGATTCGTTGGGTTGCGACGCATCGCAAACATCACGCGAATGCCGACACCGCGGACGATCCGCACGGAATGGATCGCGGTTTTCGTTGGGCGCATATTCGCTGGATTTACAAGCACAACGACGCTATTCCAACCGAAGCCGAGATTGCGCGCTTTGCCCCGGATCTCTGCGAGAGCCGGTTCTATCGCTTCCTCGAACGCTCGCATGTGTACATGCAATTAGCGCTCGCGCTCGTTCTTTTCGCGCTCGGCGGATGGACCTGGGTCGTCTGGGGAATTTTCGTTCGTCTCGTGGTCGGATACCATACGACCTGGCTCGTTAACAGCGCAGCCCATTCGTTAGGCTATCGCACGTATCGGACAAAAGATCTTTCTACCAACTGCTGGTGGGTCGCCCTTCTATCCTGGGGCGAGGGATGGCACAACAACCATCATGCGTTCCCATTTTCGGCGCGGCATGGTCTCCGTTGGTTCGAATTCGATCCGACGTGGCTCAACGTCCGATTTCTCGCCTTTCTCAAGCTCGCCGACCACATCAAGATCCCTGCGGCGGGTTCGCTCGCCAGGAACCTCCAGCCCGAGCCATAGCCCTGTCGGGCGCTCCGCTTCCCCTTTTAGGAACGGGTGAGCGCGTGCGGGGCTCGTTCGTGTTCGGCGGGCTCGCTCGGATAGACACCGGTCAGGCACCCTAGACACATCTCTTCCCGCTTGCGTCCGGTCGACGCGATCAAACCATCGA
>DAHUYY010000179.1 GCA_027306845.1 Vulcanimicrobiota bacterium
TGGCACTTCGCCGCCACGCCGATTATGGCGCCGCGGGGGCCTTCGCCCGGCGCTGCGCGCTCCGATGGCGAAGCGTAATGCGCGGAAGTTTTTTAGCTAGTTCCTCGGGCATGATCGCGTCGATTGCGTCGTCGACCGTGACGATGCCGAGCATGCGGTCGTGCGCGTCGACCACCGGAATCGCTAGCAGGTCGTAGCGAGCGATAGCGGCGGCGACCTCCTCGGCGGGGGTCTCGGGACGAACGCTCACGATATCGGTGCGCATGATCTTATCGATGAACGCCGTCGGCAACGCCAGAAGAAGATCGCGCAGGGTGACGATTCCGAGCAAGCGATCTTCCTGGTCGATGACGTAGAGATAGTAGATCAACTCGCTCTCCGGTGCGAGTTCGCGAATTTTGCGGATCGTCGCGTCGGTAGTGCGGTGCGGATAGATCCAGACGTAGTCGGTGGTCATGAGGCCGCCTGCGGTATCGTCGTCGTATTTGACGAGTTCGCGTAGCTCGCCGGCGGTGTCGGCGTTCATCTCGGCGAGCAACTCGCTCTGTCGCTCCTCGGGAAGTTCTGCGAGCAGGTCGGCCGCGTCGTCGGAATCCATCTCTTCGATGATGTCGGCGGCGCGAGCGGTGCCGACGCTATCGATAATTTCGCGTTGCGTCTGCGCGTCGAGATGCTCGAAGGCGTCGGCGGCGACCTCGTCGTCGAGCTGCTTGACGACCGTTGCCGCCTCATTGCTCGAGAGGTTGCCGATGATCTCCGCGAGGTCGGAGGGGTGCAGGCGGGCGAGTTTGCTCGCCGTGACCGAGAGATGGACTTGGCTCGGGTTGACCTCGCGGATCGGGGCGACGGAGTCCCAGGCGATCATCGCGCGCGGAATCCGCTCGTGAAGTGCCGGCGAGAGGCGCTCGCCGAGCTTGCGGAGGCCGAGCCGGCGCAAAAGCCCGGCGAAACCGATATCGGCAGCGACAACCCGCATCTGCCCACCGGTCCGTGCGACCTCGAGATCGTTGATGCGCACGACCTTGCGGCCGTCGATGTCGACGATCTGTTTATCGAGGAGATCTGCGACCAAATAGAGCGCCTCGCCCTCGGGCGGGGCCGGCTCTTTGGGAGCGCTGGAAAGGGAGACGCCACCCCCGCGCTCGATGCCGAGCACCGAATCCATGGGGGCGAAGCGCGCGCCTTGCGCGGTCTTGACGACGAAGCCGTCGATCTGCGGAAAGGTCGCCTCGGGATGGTTGACGAGAAAATCGCCGATCTTGCCGATCGGCAGTTCGTCGATCGTGACGCGCTTGCCGACCAGTTCCGAGATGAATCCTTGCGTGAACGCCATCGCAACCTCTCCTTTCGCAGGGCGGTGTTCTCGACGGCGCCGGAAGTATCCGTTCGCTTTTATGCGATAGGCGCAGCCCCCGCGCCGACCCCGATGCCGATTCCATTCAGCATCAGGGCGGTGATCTGCGTCGCGCTGACTTGCATCTGCGCGAGAACGCTCGATCCAATTTGCGTGAGGATCTGCTGCTGGGTGAGATCCGTCACGGTCGCGCCGATATTCGCGTCTTGGATCGAGCTAACACTTGCAGTGAGGTTCACGGCTGCGGTGTTTGCATTGTTGGCATCGTAATTCAGCGAGACCATCTGCGCACCGATCTGCGCTTGGGCCTGCGTGATTTGCGAGAGTGCGGCATCGACCCGCATCTCTGCATCGGCCGATGGGATGAGGTTACTCGAACTCTGCCCTTGCACCACGTTCTGATAGTTGACGATTTGCGGAGCGAGAATGGAGATATCCGAGATATTAAGATCCGCGGTGCTGACACCCGGCAGCGATATCGCCGTCGTCTGCCCTTCCTGCGGACCGTTTTGCACGTAGAGCGGCCCTGCGTTTGCGGGCGCCGCGGGCGGCGGATTGAGCACCTCGAACGAGATCGACGTTCCGACATCTTGCTGGGTAAGATTCGCCAGCGTGAAATCGAGGATGTCGAGGAGCGGGCCTCCCGTTGCCGTTCCCGGCGTTGGAATAAACGTCGGTCCGAGGGGGCCTGAGTTCACTGCAACCGCTGAAGTATCGACGTAGAGCGGTGCGGCGCCGAACGCCGGATTCGTGCTGTACGCTTGTACCTGAACGTAGACACCGGGGCCGACCGCGGTTCCCGAATCCGGATCGATCGCGTTCGCGCTATATCCGGTCACCGTGAAGGTGATGAAATTTGGCGCGTAGGTGCTCGGCGGTGGAACGCCCGGGCCTTGAAGCGTGACGAGCGGCCCCGGATTTCCGAGCCCGTCGGCGTTCACGACCGTCGATCCCGGTGCGGAACCATTGGAATTGAGGAGCGGCGACTGCACTTGCACCGCGCCGTAGCCCGCGCTATTGGAGAGCGGTGATGTGAGTGCGGTCGTTTGGAACTGTCCGTTCAACAGATTGATGCCGTTGAAGGTGGTGTCGCTCGATATGCGATTGACCTCGAGCAACAATTGTGAAATCTCTGCCTGGATGTTGGCGAGATCCGTCGATGAATTCAAATCGGAGCGCGACTCAACGACCAAGCTGCGGATGCGCTGGAGGATGAGCGTGATCGTCGTGAGGGCTCCGTTTGCGACGGCAAGTGCGTTGTTCGCCGTCTGCACGTTCTGAACGGCTTGTTGGAAACCGTTGACCTGCGTTTGAAGGCGTTGCGCTATTCCGTAACCGCTGGGGTCATTAACAGCAGAACTCACGCGGAGGCCGCTGGCCAGCGCGCGAATGTCGGTCTGTTCCCTTTTTTGTGTGAGAGAAAGGTTCAGAAGAACCTGACTCGCACTCCCCAGCACATCCATGAAGTAAGGTGGCTTCCTCCTTGAAGATTCCCTACAGTTCGGATATCGGCCGAACCACCCCAAGACTTGCTCGCCGCTTGGTGAATCCCTGGTAAAGATACGCCCCTTTCGGGTAAGCCGGAGGGGCCGAGAAGCCGATAGGATTCTTGCTCGATGAAGCCGCTCGCATCGCGAAAAAGGTTTACCCTCCCGTTTTCCGCGCTGACGCTGACTGCGGTGCTCTTAACATTCTTTGCAGCGGGGGTGGGAGCGACCGGCTACGCCGCTCCGAGCGGGTCGCCGGCACCGACCACCGCGCCATCAGTGCTGCCGGACGCCTCTCCGACGGGCAGCCCGGCGCCGGGCCCGGCACCGAGCCCCTCGGCGACTCCGCGCCCGAAACCGACCAGCACCCCGCGCTTCTCGCGCGGCGGCCCCATCGAGTTCTCCTTGAACGGATCGCTCTCGTTCGGGCGGACTCAGTCGAACTATGCAAGCGCCGCGAGCCCGGCCCCCGGGAGCGCTCCGCTCACGAGCAATCAGACGCAGAGCGCGACCGGCGTCGGTATGCTCGCCCACCTCTTCCGGCGCGCCGGGAACACGACGCTCGACCTGCAGGTGCCCTTCACGCTCTCCACCACCACGAGTCTCTTCGGAAGCGGCATTCTGAGCTATTCGACCCCGCGCTATGCAATCGGATACGGCCCGGAGAGCCTCTCGGTGCTCGGCCAACTCGGGGTCGGCTCGACCCTACGCGGCGTGTTCTTTACCTTGCCGGCAAACGGGGGCGATATCACCGCGTTCGCCGGGCCCGCGCTCTTCAACCAAGGCGATAGCATCCGACTCTATGGCCTGCGCGAACGGCGGCTCGTCGCCGGGCGCCTCTTTGAATATGGGCTCGCGATGACGCCTCCGGGGAGCGGGATCGGCTCCTCGCTCACCCTCCTGACCGGGACCGCACAGCGCCGCGGCGACGCCTCGGTCGTCCTCGAAGCGGCGTTGCAGCGCCTTAATGCGTCGGCCGAGCATCCCGGCGGGGCGGGAATCGCCGCGCAGGCGCGGATCGATTGGGGAAAGCAGAACGCGCTTTGGTCGCTCACGACACGGACGATCCCGAGCAATTTTATCGCTTTCGGCACTGGGCAGTTGGAGGGCGATCGCCTCTTCGATATCAGCCACATCGCGCAGACGCGGCACG
>DAHUYY010000017.1 GCA_027306845.1 Vulcanimicrobiota bacterium
TCTCATTATCGCCATTCCCGCCGAGCGTTTTTCGCTGCGTTGCATCGTCGATTTCCCGCATCCGGTCGGCTCGGAGTATCTGGCGCTGACGATCGATGAAGCGACCTACGCACGCGAAGTCGCCGGCGCGCGCACCTTCGGGTACCTGCACGAAGTCGAAGCGCTCCGCGCGCGTGGGCTCGCGCAGGGCGGCTCGCTGGAAAACGCGGTCGTCTTCGGCCCCGACGGCCCACTGCAAACGTTGCGCTGGTCCAATGAAGTCGTCCGCCATAAAATGCTCGATCTCATCGGCGATCTCGCTTTGGTCGGCGCGTGGCCGCAGTGCGAGATCGTCGCCGTGAAGAGCGGGCACGCACTTCACGCTCGCATGTCGTCGCGCTTGCGCGAACGGTTGCTCTCAAATCCGCTCTCGGAGGTCTCTCTATCGTGAAAAACGAGATGGACATTCGGCAAATTCTCGAGATCTTGCCGCACCGCTTTCCGTTGCTGTTGATCGATCGCATCCTCGAACTCGAACCGATGGTGCGCGCTCGGGGCTACAAGAACGTTACCTATAACGAACCCGTCTTTACCGGACATTTCCCGAGCAATCCGTTGCTCCCCGGTGTCTATATGCTCGAGGCGATGGCGCAGCTCGGAGGTTGCGTGGTGATGGAGCCCGGAGAGTTCGCCCGGAAAACGCCGTATCTCGCCGGAATCGATCACGCAAAATTCCGTCGTCCGGTCATTCCCGGAGATCGCCTGATGATGGAGGTGCGCCTGACGCGCCATCGGCGCAACATCGGATGGGTCGAAGCAGAAGCGAGCGTTGACGGCGAGTACGTCTGTTCGGCGGAGCTGATGTTCTCGATCGCACCCGATCCCCGCGTCTACGGTGCGGAAGCATCGGTTCTAACGGCGTAAGGAACGATGATTCACCCTACCGCAATCGTTCATCCCGAAGCGCGCATCGGCAGAAGCGCGGAGGTCGGCCCGTACTGCGTGGTCGGAAAGAATGTCACCATCGGCGAGCGCTCGCTGCTGCAAGCACACGTCGTTATCAACGGCTGGACGACGATCGGCGACGACTGCACGATCTATCCGTTCACGACGATCGGTGCCGCCTCGCAAGACCGAAAGTACCACGGCGAGCGCGCGTACACGCGCATCGGCCACCGCACGACGATTCGCGAATACGTCAGCATTCAACGAGCGACCGGAAACGACGAAGTCACGGCGGTCGGCGACGACTGCCTGCTGCTCGCCTACGTGCATATCGCGCATAATTGTATCGTCGGGAATCACGTCACGATGAGCAACCTCGCGCAGCTCGCGGGGCACGTGGTCGTGCGCGACCACGTTACCATCGGCGGCATGGCGGGCATCCACCAGTTTACGAGAATCGGCGATTACGCGATGCTCGGTGGAGCGAGCAAAGTTACGAAAGACGTGCCGCCGTTTCTCTTAGTCGAAGGCAACCCGGCCGAGGTATACGGGCTCAATAGCGTCGGTCTGCGCCGCGCGCAATTTTCCGTAGAGGATCGCAACGAGCTCCGCGCCTTTCACGACCTGCTCTACAAAGCGAACCTCAACGTTTCACAAGCCGTCGAGAAGATGAAGGAACGGGTTTCGACCGATGCGGGGCGCACCTTCGTTGCTTTCTTGGAGGAGCCGCCACACGATTCGAGCCGCGGCATCCTCAAGTAAGAGCTGCCGGTGAGCGCGCCGCGACGGATTTTTTTCTCGACCGGCGAGCCGTCGGGAGAGTTGGCGGCGCTTGCATTAGGCGAGGCAATGCGCGCACAAGATCCGGGGCTTCGCTTCTCGGGCATCGGTGCCGAGGGCATGCGCGCTGCGGGCTGGGAGCTCTACGCCGACCACACGGGCTGGGCGAGCCTCGGGCCGCTCGCGGCGATTCCACGTATTCCGAAGTTGCTGCGCGAGATGTGGAAATGCGCGCGCGATCTCGCCGCCGCGCCCCCCGATCTCGTCGTGCTCGTCGATTTCGGCGCCTTTAACGTTCGCCTGGCGAAAGAGTTACGCGATAAATATCGGTACGTCGGCCCGATTCTCTATCTCTTTCCTCCCGGTGCCTGGCTCGACCATCCCGGCCCCGCGCGCGCGGTTGCCGCGCGAGCGCTTCCGCTCACCGGCTTCGCGCATCAAGCGGAGTTCTATCGCTCGCTGCATCTACCGATTGCGTTCTTCGGCCATCCGCTCGCGCCGCGCATCGCATCGCGCGCGCCGCGGAGCGCGCCGCCGAGCGATGCCGGCACGCTCGCACTGTTGCCGGGGAGTCGGCGCGACGAAATAGCGCGCCTCGCCCCGCGTTTACGGGAGGCACTCGCGGCGCTGCGCGCAACGCGTCCGCGCCTTCGCGCACGCGTCGGTGCTGCCGACGCTGCGGCACGCGCGCATTTGGAGCGTGCTTTTCGCGGCGTCACCGATATCGAAATTTGCGACGGGTTGCAAGCGGCGATCCGCGATGTTGATGCGGCGTGGGTTGCATCGGGCACCGCCGTTCTCGAGAGCACGTTGAGCAACGTGCCGACGATCGCGCTCTACGCAATAACGCCGCTGCTTGCAAAGCACGCGCGTCGCCTCATGCGGCGCCCCTATATCACCTTGCCGAATCTCATTCTCGATCGCGAAGCGATTCCCGAATTGCTCCAAGAGCGAGCGACTCCGCAGGAACTCGCCGCCGCAATGGAGCGCATTCTGCGCGCTCCCGAGGCGTGGTACCGTTCGGTTGAAGGGCTGCGCGAGGCACTTGGGCCCGCCGATGCGCTCGATCGCTGCGCGAGCTACGCGCTCGCAGCGGCGAGGCCGCGATGATGCGCATCTACCACACCTCCGACATGCACGACCGGCGCGGCTTTGCCGCGCGGCTCGAAGAACTGCGCGAAGGCGCGCCGGGGCTGCTGCTCGATTGCGGCGATTCGCTGCGCGGAAGCCAGACGATCTACCATCGCAACGAACCGATCGTCGCCGAGATCGATGCGGCACGGTACGATCTGCAGGCGATGGGAAATCGCGAATTTCACTATCTCTTCGGAGCCGTTCGGGCGCGCGCCGCGATGATGAAGCACCCGCTCCTCTGCAGCAATCTCGTCGATACGAAGGGGCGCGAGCTCCCCTTCCGCACCGAGTACGTGCTGCCGTTAGAGCGGCCGACGCATTTTCTCGGCTTGCTGGTCACGCAGTATCCCGCGGGGAGCCCCTGGGAGCGCATCTTCGGTTGGCGCTTTCTCGACCCGATCGAGGTAGTGCGTCGCTACGCGCAGCGTCTCCCCGAAGGCGAGCCGCTCGTCGTGCTCTCGCACCTCGGGCTGAAGATGGATCGACGTTTAGCCGCCGCGGTGGGGCGCATCGATCTCATTCTCGGCGGGCATAGCCACGACACGTTGTTCGCGCCGGAGTACGTCGGCGAGGTGCCGATCGTTCATGCGGGGCCCTATGCTGCGTACGTCTCGCGAACCGAGCTCGATTTCGACGCAGGCTCGCAGCGCTTGCGCGTGCGCGATTTCGAACTGATTCCGCTTTTGGGTGAAGCGAAATAAGATGCGCGTCTTGCTGGTGAGTAACGGCAACGGCGAGGTCGCAATCGCGCAACGCCTTGCCGTCGCTTTGCACGAACGCATTCCGGGGCTCGAACTCGAGCATCTGCCGTTGGTCGGCGAACCGCAGTCGACGGCGGAGGCGAGAGTCATCGGGCCGCGCGCGGCACTGCCGAGCGGTGGCCTCATCGCGATGTTTAACCTGCGCAATATTTTCAACGATATCGCGGGCGGTTTGCTCGGCCTCACGATTCGCCAATTTCGTTTTTTACGCGCGGCACGCGGAGAGTACGATCTTGCCATCGCCGTCGGCGATACCTTCGCGCTTTTTATGACGTTACAGATGCACGCGCAGACGATCTTCGTCGGCACGGCAAAGAGCGTACACGTGGCGCAATATGGCCCGATGGAGCTGCGCGCGATGCAGAAGGCAGCGTACGTCTTCGTGCGCGATCGCGCGACGGCGGAGAATTGTCGCGCGCGCGGGCTGAAGGCGGTCGAAGCGGCGAACGCGATCGTCGATCTCCACGATCGCGATACCGTCGTCGATCTCCACCTCGCCGCCGATGACGAGCTCGTGCTGCTCCTCCCCGGCAGCCGTGAGGGAGCCTACGAAGAAGCGAGCATTCTGGCGGCGGCGTTCGCGGGCGCGCACGCGCGCGGGGCGCGCATCGTCGGCGCGCTCTCGGTTGCGCCGCGCCTCGACGCGCAACGTTTCATCGCGCGGCTCGCCGCCGATGGATGGCGCTTCACGGATGGCGCGGGGAGCGCAGCGGTGCCGTTTTTCGAGCGCGACGGAGCGCGCGTGCTCCTTTGGCGCAGCGGAATCGGCGCGTTGCTCGCGCATGCCGCGCTCGTCCTCGGGCAGGCCGGCACCGCGAACGAGGCCGCCGCAGCTGCGGGTATTGCGGTTGCGGCGATCGATGATGGGCGCACGCGCGCGGAGCGTTGGTATCGCATGCGGCAACGCGCGCTGCTCGGTGAAGCGATGCTGATGTTACCAGGCGATTCCGAAGCGGCGGGGGAGCGGCTCGCCGCACTGCTCGCCGATAAAGAGCGACGCAAAACGATGGGCGATATCGGGCGCGAGCGCATGGGTGAACCCGGAGCGACGCGACGGATCGCTGAAAGGGCGGCGGCATGTCTCGGGCTGCAGTAAAGCGCGGGCTCGCGCTCGCGGTCGCGGTGGCGTATGCCAGTCTACCGCTCTTTCCGACCTTTATTCTGCTGACGCCGGCGAGCGTGCCGGGAGTATCGTTGCTGCCGCAGGCTTTCGCGCCGGTGTTGTTGGCATCGATGGGCGCGCTCGGCGTATTCGGGGGAGCGCTGATGCTCTTCGCGGAGCGGGTCGAGCAACCGATGCTGCTGCCGCTCTCGCTCTGGCTCGCCGCTGCATTGCTGGCTGCGGCGCTTGGCTTCGCTCCGCTCTACGGCTTCATCTTTCTCGGCATATTTCTGCTGGGAATCGTGTGGCACGCCGGTATCAATGCGAGTTACGCTGGGCCCGGAAACGCGAATGCGATCTTCGGTGCGTTCTTGGGCTCGGCGACGCTTGCTTTTCTCGTCGCAATTGCAACGGTGCTGCTCCACCGCCCGGCGGCGATCTATGCCGCTCAACATGGGCGCGCGGTGGGGAGCTTCATCCTTCCAGGCGAACTCGCGGGATACGTGTTGATCGTGGTTCCGCTCGCTCTTGCCCTCGCCGCGCTCGCGCGGCAACGATGGTTGCGCGCGCTCGCTGCCTGCACCGCGCTCTCCGGCGCGATCGCGTTGGCTCTGAGTTTCTCTCGAACCGGTTGGGTAGCGGCAGGCTGTGCCGGCATCGCCTATCTCTTGCTCGTCGTTCGCGACCGACGCAAGCAACTTGCGTTCGGGCTCGCGATCGCGGCGCTTACCGCGATCGCCGTTAGCATCGCGTTCAACGCGCATCACGACCCCAGCGAGAATTACACGCGCCTCTCGATCTGGCAAACGGCGTTGGGAATCGTGCGTCGTTTTCCGCTTACCGGAAGCGGACCGTTCACCTTCGGCATGCTCTACGCACATCTCCGGCTTCCCGACGGCGATGCGGTCGCCTATCACGCGCACGATTTGTATCTAACGCTGCTCGCCGAGACCGGGATCGTCGGGTTACTGGCAATGCTTGCCGCCTGGCTGCGCTTTGGAAGGGAATGGGCGCGCCGCTTTGCCGCCGCGGACGCGCGCGCGCGCATCCTCTCCGGCGCAATCGTCGCCGGATTGATCGGCACGTTGGTGCAGGGGCTTATCGATACCTCGACGCTCGTTCTTTTCGGGCTCTGGCTGCCGACGATGGCGCTTGCATTGGCGAGCGCTCGTTACGGCTTGGGTGAGTCGGCGTGAAGCGCCGATCGCTCTTGCTCGTGGTGCTCGCGCTTGCCGCTTGCTCCTCGCCGCAGCCGCCGCGCGGCGTTCCGAGCCCGAGCCCGACGCATTCGCCGGGGCTGCCCTCGCTCACCGTGCGGGCGGTCGGTAGCGCGAAGCGGCCGATTCGTATCGTCCAGACGCGCCGGAACAACACCCGCGAATACGAGTTGCTCGCGCGGACGATCCACAGTTTGGGCGCGGCGAGCGACGCGCGCGTCGGGCTCACCGACGTTCGCGTCACGTTCACCGCTCGCGACGGCTCGACGCTGGTCGCCCGCTCGCCGCGCGCGATCGTCGACGAGCGCGACGGCTCGATCGAGATGACCGGCGGCGTCCGCGCCGAGAACAAGGCAGGGGTGCGCTTGACCTGTCAGAGCTTGACCTACCGCCGCGGCGCGCAATCGTTGCATGGGAGCGGTGACGTACATCTCTACGGCGAACGCGGCATGAACGCGGCCGGCCGGACCGTCGATGCCGATATCGCGCTCTCCAAGGTGAGAATAGAATGAACGACCGAAAGATCGAACTACGCGGCCTTGTTAAACGCTACGGCGATCGCACGGTCGTCGATAACGTGAGCGCCGACGTCGGCACCGGCGAGGTGGTCGGCGTGCTCGGGCCCAACGGCGCGGGCAAGACGACGACGTTCTACATGGTCGTCGGCTTGGTGAAGCCCGATAGCGGAAGCGTCGTGCTCGATAACGAGGCCGGCGAGATCGATCTCACGCACGCGCCGATGTATCAGCGCGCGCGCAGCGGTATCGGCTACCTCGCACAAGAGAATTCGATTTTCCGCAAGCTCTCGGTCGGCGATAACATTCGGCTCATCTGGCAGCAGCGCGGCGTGAGCTTCGAAGAGCGCGAACGGCGCTTGATGCCGCTGCTCGAAGAATTTGGATTGCAGCGTTTTGTCGATGCGCGCGGTGAGTCGCTCTCCGGCGGCGAGCGTCGTCGCGTCGAAATCGCGCGCGCGCTCGCGACCGATCCGGCATTCCTCTTGCTCGACGAGCCCTTTACCGGCATCGACCCGATCGCGGTCGCCGATATTCAGGTGATGATCCGCCAGCTTCGCGATCGCGGCCTCGGCATTCTTATCACCGACCACCAAGTGCGCGAGACGCTCGCCATCGTCGACCGCGCCTACATTCTCAATAATGGGAAGATCGAGGTCGAAGGGAGCGCGCAAGACGTTCTCAATTCGCCGACCGCACGTAAATTCTATCTCGGTGAGAGTTTCGCTTGTGATTCGCGCGCTTGCGTGCCGCACGATTCTCGACCGGTACGTTCTGCTCGAACTCGCGGGCCCGTTCGGCTTCGGGCTATCGGCGTTTACGCTCATCTTTGCGGCGACGCAAATTCTCGCGCTCGGCAGGCTCGTCAGTAACGATCACGCACCGCTCGGCGCGGCGATTGAGATTTTTATCTGGCAGCTTCCCGGTATGGTCGTGCTGGTCATTCCGATGGCCCTCCTCTTAGGTACGCTGCTTGCGATTCAACGGCTCTCCGCCGACAGCGAAATTACCGCGATGAAGGCCGGCGGCATCTCGTTCGTGCGAATCGTGAGCGCGTTGTTGATAGCCGGGCTCGTCGTCTCGCTGGTCGATTACATCGTTCAGGAGAACGTCGTGCCGTTTGCGGCATCGCAAGTAAATTCGATTGAAGATAGTGCGATCAGCCACACCAGTGCGTTCAACCAAGATCTCACCGTCTCGGCCCCGCTTCCCGGCGGCGGGCGCCAAGTGACGATCGCGACGGGGTACGAACCGCATTCGCAAGCGCTGCTCAACGTGACGCTGGTGCAGTACGACGCCTCGAATGCGCCGGTGCAGATCGTCTTTGCAAAGCGCGCCGATTTTCAGGCGAATAGCTGGTTGCTCAACGACGTCAGCGCCTATCGCTTCGATGCAAACGGAGTGACGATCTCCGAGCCGCACGTGGCGCAGCAAGAGATCGCGATCGGCGAACAGCCCGCCGATATCGTCGAGCGCTTGACCCACAACGATCCCGACGCCATGAGTCGGCGGCAGATCGCCGACCTCATCCGTACGGGGCAGCTCTCCGGCAACGGATTGCGGAAATATCTGGTCGCGTTTCACGAAAAATTGGCGCGGCCGTTCGCCTGCTTCGTCTTCGTGCTGATGGCGATCCCGTTCGGCATCCGCGCGCTGCGCGGCGGCGGCGGGGGAGCGAGCCTCGGCTTCGGCCTCGCCGTGGCGATCGCATTTATCTATTACGTCGTGCTCACGATCTTCTCGTATTTGGCGGAAAATTTTATCGCTATCGCGCCGTTGCTCGTGTGGATGCCCAACGCGATCTTTACGGCGATCGGCCTGCGGCGGCTCTTGCGGATGGCGGCGGTGTGAAGCGATGAATTTTCTCGACGATCTGCGCGGCTCGCTGCTCATTCTCGGGATCGTGCTGTTGGCGGGCGGCATCTCCTATGTCGGCGACCGCGTCGGGCACCAAGTCGGCCGCAAGCGCCTGACGCTCTTTAATATTCGCCCGCGCTACACGTCGACGATCGTCGCCGTCGCGACCGGCATGTTGATCGCCATCGCGGTCGTCAGTGTCGCGTTGCTCGCCTCGCGCGACGTCCAGACCGCGTTCTTTAAGTTGGCCTCGGTCAATCGCGAGATTTCGACGTTGCAACAACGGGAGCGCGAGCTCGGCAAGAAGGTGAACACCGGGCGCCTCGTGGTCGGCGTCGATAGCCTGATGACCGATTTTTACGCCACGATCCCGCAAGGTTCGGATGTCGCGCGCCGTAAGGAGATCATGCGCGCGTTCTTCGACGACACCGTGAAATTCGTGAATCAAACCTACGTGCCGTTCGGCTTAAAGCCGGCGCGCGTGCCGAAGGGAACCTACGAACGCTTGAACGCCACTGCGAGCAGTCCGCAACTCGGGTTTTTAAACGGCCGTGCGAACGTGCTGCTGATCGCCGTCGCGCATCGGAACCTCTTCGTAAACGATCGCATCGATCTCAGCCTCGATTCGGTTCCCGATACGTTGATCTACCCCGCGAAGACGCAGATCGTCGAATTTAAAATCGATGCCGGCCGCAACGTCAACGTCAATTTAAGTATCCGACAACTCAGTAACGCCGTTGCGCAGGTGCTGCAGAACCGCGGCCTTTCCTCGGCGTTGGTCGCTAACATCACGCCGGTGAGCGTCTACCCGTCGCTATCGCGCATGCAGGCGATGCTCAAGAGCGGAACGGGGAGTTATCTGCTCGTTGCCTGGGCGGCGACCGATATCTATCCGCATACCTACCTGCAAGAAGGGCAGATTCCCATCGTCGTCACGCTGTTACAGCCTGGGCAGAGTTCGATTCCATGACCGTGCTCGGCGTCGACCCGGGCTCGCGAAAAGTCGGCGTGGCGGTCCTCACCGAGAGCGGCGAGGTGCCGTTTCGTGCGATCCTCCAACCCGAAACGTTATTCGAAGATCTCCGCCCGCTGATCGAACGCTATCGCATCGACGCCATCGCGGTCGGCGGTGGGACGCGCGGCAGCGAGATTCTGCATCAACTCGCCGATTTCGGGCTCCCCTGCGAGCGGGTCGATGAGACCAGCACGACGCTCCACGCGCGGAAGCTCTATTTTGAGGCCTATCCGCCGCGCGGCTGGCGCCGGTTCGTTCCGCGCGGCATGCTCACGCCGCCGCGGCCGATCGACGATTTCGCCGCCGAGCTCATCGCGCGGCGCTTTCTGGCCGCTCGCTAGCCCAAATGCCGCCGCGGAGCAACTTTCCGGGGTGCTCCGAGCGTTAAAGTTGTAGGGTGTAGCGCGAACGACCGATAATAGAAGTCCACGCTCCATTTTCGCCCGTATCATCGGAGGCTTGCTAGAAGTGAAGGGCCTACAAGGGATCTTCGCGGGGGTGCTCGCAGGGGTACTCTGTTTTGCCTCTGCCTCCGCCCAAGGGCTGCATCTCGGCTCCGAGGTCTTCCATCTCGGCGGTGCCACCGCGAGCCGGAGCGTTCCGGGCGCGCTACGCGGCCTGAGCCTGCTGCCGACGCTCCCCGTCGGAGTCGCCGCCGAAGCTCCCAGCTCGCCGACGATCGTCCCCGATCTGCTCACCGCCCTCTCGTTTGCCGTCGAGGCGCCGAAGATCGCCGACGGCGTTCAATTCGGCGTCGCCGTGGCGCCGGTCCGGCTCGTGAGCGTCGGGACGGAGCGCTTCCGGACCCCGCAGCCCGAGACGGTCGGCGAGAGCTTCGACCAAGCTTCACCGCAGCCGCTCCACTTCGATTTCGGCGATCCCTCGCAGCGGCCGGCGTTCCAGGAACCGGCGCCGCGGAACAACATCCTCGGGCGTCTCCTCGGCGCGATTCGCGGAGCGAAGACGACCGTGCAGTTGCAGACGTCGCCGCAGTCGCACGGCGGCCTTTTGATGCCGTTGCCGCCCGCGAACGATCAAGTGCTCGGCGGGAAGACCAATATCTCGTTTCGCACCGGTGGGCGCACGGTCACGCTCGGCCTGTCGAGCCGCTTCGAACACCTTTCGCGCGGATTGATCTCCTCGGAGAATCCCGCGCCGACGCTCGACCCGGTGCTCGGGTTCGATGCGTCGAGTCGGCTCGTGCTGCCGCCGGCGGCGTTCAACGATCTCACGCACTCGAGCATCGGCGCGAGCCTTGCCGTCCCGGTCTCGTCGCACTTTACCGTGGGCTTGGGCTATCGCAGCGGAACGTTGGTCGGCACCTACGGTTCGTTATCGCCGACGACGCTCTCGGGCACCGACAGTCGGTACTTTGGGAAATTAACGTATACGTTGCCGCACGCCCCGGCGACGTTGACGTTCCAGGCGCGGCAATACCGTTTCAACGATAATCTGCAATTGACGCCGAACGAGACGCAATTACGCGCCGGCGTCGATCTCACGATTAAATTCTGATCGCGCGAACGCTGCTCGCCGTCGCCATCGTCGCGGCGGCGTTGCTGGGAATCGTCCAGATCGGCTCCGACGCGCTCCTCGCCCGCGCTGCCGTTCCGGCATCGCTGCCGCGCATGCTGCCGCCGCGCTTGGGGCGAGCGATCTATCGCGCGATCGACCGCGTTGCGCCCGCACCCTTCGTTGCGCGCGAGCTCGGGCGCGAGGCCTTGCGCCACGGCGACCTTGCAAGCGCGGAGAGATACGCGGTGACGCTGCCTGCCGGCGGCGCGCGCGATGCGTTATTCGCCTCGATCGAACGCACGCGCGGCGACGAAGCGCTCGCGATCGAATACGAACTCGCCGGGATCGATCTTCCGCGTCTTCTCGCGCGCATCGATACGCTCGAGGCGAAGCATCCGCGCGCCGCATACACGCTCGCGGCGAGGGTGCGCGCGCGCCTGGCGACGACGACGACGCACCCCGATGCGCTGGCGAATATCCTCTGGCGCTGCGGCACGATCGCCACCAGTGCCGTCTATCACGGGCATCGCCCGGAGCTCTGGAACCCGCGCGCGCGCCGCGCCTTTCTCGCTGCGGCGCGCATGGCGCCCTACGATAACAACTACGCACTCGGCGTCGCGGCCTATTATTATCGCATGCACGAGAACGCGCGCGCGCAGCGGTGGTATCGGCGCGTCATTTCGATCAACCCCTCGAGCGCCAACGGGTGGTCGGGGTTAGGAAGCATCGCCCTGCGTGCCGGCGACCTTGCCGCCGCGCGCCGTTTTCTCGCTACCGCGCGCCGCTACGATCCCAACGCGGGCAGCGTGCGGATTCTCGCGCGCAGAATCGCCGCGCAAGCACGCCCGTGAGGATCGCATTCGATGCGCAGCCGACCGTCGGCAGCGCGACCGGTATCGGCGAGTACGCGCGCGAACTCGCGCGCGCGCTCGGCGAGATTCCCGAGATCGAACTCGTTCCGTTGAGCGCTCCGACGATCGATCCGTGGCGCTTCGATCGGCGCGCGTACTGGGAACAAGTGCTGCTGCCGATCGAAGCGGCGCGTTCGAAGGCGCAACTGCTGCACTGCACGTCGGGAACGATGCCGGCGCTTGCGACGCTGCCGATCGTACTGACGCTCTACGACGCGGCGTGGCTGCGCGTGCAGGGGCATACGCGCTTCTACGCGCGCGCCTATTTCGGCACGCTGATGAAACGCCTGGCCGCACGTGCGCGTGCGATCGTCACGGTCTCGGATTTCTCGGCGCGCGAGATTCTCGCGCTGCACCCCGGGCTCGACGAGCGCAACGTGCACGTGATTCCGCTCGGCGTCGCCGAGGAGTTTGCGAACGTGGAGGTGCGTCCGAACGAGAGCGCGACGATTCTCGTGGTGGGAACGGTGGAGGCGCGCAAGAACCTCGAGGTGATCGTCCGCGCGCTGCCCGCGTTACCGGGAGCGCGTGCGATCGCGGTCGGGCCGAGCACGCCCTATCGCGAACATTGCATAGCGCTCGCGCACGAACTCGGCGTCGCGGAGCGGCTCGAATTTCGCGGCTACATCGAACGCGCGGAGCTGCTCGAACTCTATGCGAACTGCACGGTGCTCGCGATGCCCTCGCGTTATGAAGGCTTCGGTTTACCGCTCGCGCAGGCGCGCTGCGCCGGGCTTCCCGTGGTAACGGCGCGCGGCTCGTCGCTCGATGAGATCGCGGGCGACCTGGTGCCGCGCGTCGATCCCGATGATGTCGCGGGTTGGAGCGAGGCGCTTGCGGCGATCTTCGCCGACCCCGAGCGCGCACGACGTGTCGCGGCGAGCGATCGCGCGGCCGCCGTCGAGCGTTTTTCGTGGCGTCGTGCGGCCATCGCGACCGCGGAAGTTTACCGAATCGCTTCGACGTAGACCGGTGAGCCCGGCGAACCGGCCGGGACGCTGCCGTCGTCGGGTGCGAGGATCAGGCGCACCGGAAAGCTCGAACCGGCATCGGGAATCGTCGTGATGTGCAGGCGCAGAAAACCGCGCGCGGGGACGACGTAACTGCGCAGCTTATAGCGCGTGAACGCGCGCACGTGATGCGACTGCACCAAGACGCGATCGATGAGATAGGTTCCCGTCGCACTGCCGCCGCGTGGATTTTCGTAGAGCGCGATCGTCTGCGCTTGGTGCGTCGGGTTTACGACGTTGATCTCGAAATTCTGCAAGACGCCGTAGTCGCCCGAGAGCGCCTGCCCGACGAGATCGTTGGGGAGCGGCACTTGCCCGACCGCGAGTTCGAGATAGGGATCTTCGACGCTCCACTGCGTGGAATAGGTGAATTCGGGAATCGAATAGATGCCGCGCGCGTGCGCGTGATGCCCCTGCAAGAGCGTCTCGCTTTTAGGCGGAGAGCTCGGCGAATCGGTCGCTTTTTGCGCGAAGAGCATGAGGTGAATCAGCCCGCCGTTGAGCACGCGCAACTGCAACAGATCGCTGACGATGGAATCGGCGGGCAGCTCCTGCACCGCGAGATTCACGCTGCCGTACCCGGGAATCTGTACGATCTTGCCTTCGTTGGTGACGAGATGAACGAGGAAGCGTTTGGTCGAGATATGCCCCGCCTCCATTTCGTTGGGGCTCGGCCCGCCGTGCCCGTCGATAAATTGCAGCAGCGCGGGTTCGGGCGAGGTGTTCGTCGCGCGTAGAACGATGCGGCGTGCGATCGAGTGCGGCGGATTGTAGTGGAAGTAGAGAAAGCGCGAAGGCGCTTGCCGATGGAGATCGGCGGTGAAGAGGACGCCGTCGGTGGTGAGGCGTTCGGGGAAATCGCTCACCATCAACGATGACGGCGAGATACGCGGCGCGGCGATATTTTCGACGGTGAGGTTGATGGTGGAATCGACTGCGATGAAATTAGTGCCCTGCAGCGTTACCGGACCGCTGAGTGCGAGCACGTCGTCGACGCCGAGCGGCGCATCGATGCCGATCTGCGAGCGGCTAAAGACGAGTTGCGCGCCGGGGCGCAGCGTGACGCTCGCGGCGATGGCATCGGCGACGCGTTCGAGCACGAACGATGCGCTCGCGGGTTCGCCGGTAACGCGTACCAACAGCGTGTGCTGCGGCACGCTGCCGGCGGGAAAGGCGACGACGATCGGCAGGGTCGCGGAGATGCCGCGGCTATCGGTGAGGGTAACGCTCGTCGAACCCGGCGCGAGCCCGGCGATGCTGAGCATCTCGGTGTTCGTGTTGTAGCTGAGTGCGGCGACCTGCGGATCTCCGCCGGTGAGCGTGACGGCGCCGAGCGTGTTGCCGACCGCGACCTGCACCGAGGAGCCGACCGCGACGAGCGCCGAGGCGGGCGAGAAGAGGATCGGCACCGGGGTCGGGGTTGGGGTCGGCGTCGGCACCGGCGTCGGTGAGGCGAGCGGAGCGCCGGAGGGAAGCGGGCTCGGCGAGGCGAGCGGCGCGCCGGAGGGAAGCGGGCTCGGCGAGAGCGTCGGCGCGGGCGCGATCTGCGGCGTCGGCGTGGGGGGCGCGCTCGGCGCGACCTGCGGGTGCAGCGCGGCGAGACCGAGCGTAACCGGCAGCAGGACGAGCGCGAGAAGTGAGGGGCGACGCATCGAGTGGGTTAGGAGACCGCGGCGGTCGCTCGCCGAACCGCGCTTGCCAGCAGCGTCTTATAACCGACGCTGGGGAAGAGCACGGTTACGTAATCGCGCTCCGCGCGTTCGATGGTGCCGATGCCGAACTTCGGATGCTCGACGACCTCGGAGATGCCGTAGCCGTCGCCTTGAATGTTCGCGACCTTCGGCAGCGTCGCCGCGCGCAAGCAGTTATCGCACGCGCCGCAATTTTCGGTGGTGAAGATCTCGCCGAAATAATTGAGGATGAAGCGCCGCCGGCACGAGGTCGCTTCGGCATACTGCAGCATCATCGCGAGTTTGCTCTGGTCGTAGGAGCGCTTGGTTTCGTAGTTGGCGAGATTGAGCACCAATTCGCGGTTCTTCCGCGCCGCCTCGGAGACGGTGTAGGTGCTGCGCCCGACGGTGTCGATGTAGCCCGCTTTGCGTAGCAGCGCGAGAATGACTTTCAGTTTCGTCAGCGGCAGCTGCAGAATCTTGCGCAGATCGACCATCGCGACGCCGCTCTCTTGCGTGCCGAAGACTTCGATCGTGCCGAAGACGCGCTGCACGTCTTCGATATCGGGATACTTCCCGGTGAGGAAATAGGTTTGCACGCGGGTATCGCTCATGCGATAGATGAGGATGCAGCGCGAGGGGAGGCCGTCGCGCCCGGCGCGCCCCGCTTCTTGCGTGTAGGCTTCGATCGATCCGGGGAGATCGTAGTGAATGACGAAGCGGATATTCGGCTTATCGATGCCGAGCCCGAAGGCGTTGGTTGCGACGACCGCGCGAATTTTCTCGCCCATGAAGAGTTCGTGCACGCGGGTGCGATCTTCTTTGTGCAGTTTCGAATGATAGACTTCTGCCGGCATACCGAGGCGCTCGGTGAGAAATTCGCAGACGGCGAGCGCGTTTTTAATCGTCGCGGTATAGATGATGCCGGTGCCTTCGATCGCATCGTCGCCGGTGAAGAGCCGTTCGATGGTTTTGAGTTTATCGGGCTCTTTTTCAGCCTTCCGTGCTTCGTAAATTAAATTCGGCCGGTCGAAGCCGCGCACGATCGGCTGCACGTTCTCGATACCGAGCTGGTGCAGGATATCTTCGCGGACGGCGGGGGTCGCGGTGGCGGTCAGTGCGAGAATCGGCGGGCGCCCCAGCTTGCGCACGACCGAACCGAGCGCAAGGTAGGCGGGGCGGAAATCGTGCCCCCATTGGCTGATGCAATGCGCTTCATCGACGACGAAGAGCGGCACGTGGACCGATTGTAAAACTTTGATGAAACGTTCGTCTTCGAGCTTCTCAGGTGTCGTGTAGACGATTTTAATCTCGCCGGCGCCGATGCGGCGCATCGCGCGCGCTTCTTGTTCTTCCGAGAGCGTCGAGTTGATGGCGACGACGGCGGTGATGCCGCGCGCTTTGAGCATGTCGAGCTGATCTTTCATCAGCGCGATGAGCGGGCTGACGACGACGGTGGTGCCTTCGAGCATCAACGCGGGGAGCTGATAGGTGAGACTTTTCCCACCGCCGGTCGCGAGAATCGCGAGCGTGTCGTTTCCGGCGAGTACGCGCTCAACGACCGCTTCCTGGCCTTGGAAGAAGTTTTCAAAGCCAAACCATTTGTGCAGGGCGACCTGCAGATTCACGCGGTGGGGTTCCTCTCCTCGAACAGGGATGCAGCCCTCGTCGCTTAGCGACGTGGGCCCAAAGCTGCCTCTTTACGCTCCCTTCTCATCCTGGCGAGCGTGGCACGCTTCTCTCGTAGTATACCCCATGCAGGCGAGAAGATACAGGGCCGCTAAGCCAAGTTTAATGTCTCTCTATCGCAGGTGGCGGCCGAAGAGCTTCTCCGAGCTCGTCGGTCAAGATTCCGTTATTCGAACCCTTCGCAGCGCGATCGAGGGTGGGAAGGTAGCCCACGCCTACCTGTTCTCGGGGCCGCGCGGAAGCGGCAAGACCTCGGCGGCAAAAATCTTCGCTCGCTGCATGAATTGCGAGCGCGGCCCGACCGCCGAGCCCGATAACACCTGCGCGGCGTGCGTTGCGATGCTTGAAGGCACCGCGCTAGACGTGCTGGAGATCGACGCGGCGAGCAATCGCGGCATCGACGAGATTCGTTCGCTACGCGATGCGGTGAAGTTTCCGCCCTCGGTGATGCGCAAGAAAATCTATATCATCGATGAAGCGCACATGCTCACGAAAGAGGGCGCGAACGCGTTTTTAAAAACGCTCGAAGAGCCGCCCGAACACGCGCTCTTTATTCTCGCAACGACCGAACCGGAGCGTTTGCCGGTAACGATTCTTTCGCGCTGCCAACGCTACGCGTTTCGACGCATCGCGATTCCGGTGATGATCGAACGGATGCGCGAGATCGCCGCGGCGGAGAATATCGCCGTCGAAGAGAGTGCGCTCGCCGCGATCGCCTATCGCGCCGATGGCGGCCTGCGCGACGCGCTCACGATGCTCGAACAGGCGGCGGCGTACGGTGACGGGCGCGTCGACGGCGCGGCGATTGAATCGGCGTTCGGCTCGAACGGCCGCGAGATGGCGCTGCGCCTGCGCGATGATGTGCTGCGCCGCGATGCCGGCGCGATGCTGCGCACGATCGAGGAAGCGAGCGACTCGGGGATAGAGCCGGCGACCTTGCTGCGCGCGCTCTTGGGCGCGATGCGGAATTTGCTGGTCGCGCGGATCGACCCGGCGCTGCTCGCACGCGATAGCGCGCCGGAGGATGCCGCCGAGGCGACCGCGCGCGCCGCGGATATCGAGAGCACGACGGTGCTGCCGCTGCTGCGCGTACTCACCGACGCCGCAACGCTGGCGCGCGGAGGCGACGCGCGCTTGGAGCT
>DAHUYY010000180.1 GCA_027306845.1 Vulcanimicrobiota bacterium
CGTCGGCACGTCACCGCTGAGGAGAACGCGCTTCTGCGTTCCTTGCAGCGCGGGGTCGGGAATCGGAATCGCGGCGAGAAGTGCCTGTGTGTAGGGGTGCAGCGGATGCTCGTAGAGCGCGCCTCGATCGGCGACTTCGAAGATTTTGCCGAGATAGAGGACCGCGACGCGCGTCGAAATATGCCGGACGACGGAGAGATCGTGCGAAATAAAGAGATAGGTCAGCCCCAGCCGTTCGCGCAGATCTTCGAGCAGGTTCAGCACCTGCGCCTGAATCGAGACATCGAGCGCCGAGACCGGTTCGTCGCAGACGATGAACTGCGGCTCGACCGCGAGCGCGCGTGCGATGCCGACGCGCTGCCGTTGGCCGCCCGAGAATTCATTCGGATAGCGATTGAGATGCGAGGATTGCAGCCCGACCAATCGGAGCAGCTCGACGGTCCGCTCCATTCGCGCCTTGCCCTTGGCGAGGCCGTGAATCGCGAGCGGTTCGCTGACGATCTCGCCGATCGTCATGCGCGGGTTGAGGCTACCGTAGGGATCTTGGAAGATAATCTGCATGCGGCGACGGAGTTCGCGTGTCTGCCGCGAGGAGATCGCACTAATATCGCGCCCCTCGAAACGAATCGTGCCGGCGGTCGCCGGCAGCAACTTGAGCACCAGCCGCCCGATCGTCGTCTTCCCCGAACCCGATTCACCGACGAGCCCTAACGTCTCGCCCTTGCGGACGCTAAAGCTCACCCCATCGACCGCTTTTACATCGGCGACATGGCGACCGAGGACGCCGGCGTTCACGGGGAAGTATTTCTTGAGGTCGGTGACCTCGAGCAAAGGCTCGTCGTTCATTGCGCCGCACCGACCGGAACGAGCGTCTCGGTGCAACGCCAACAGCGCGCGAGATGGCCGCCGCCGAGATCGGTCACGGGCACCGGCGTATCGCAACGTTCGAGCCGGTAGGCGCAGCGCGGAGCGAACGCACAGCCCGGCGGCATGCGATGGAGATTCGGCGGCTGCCCGGGGATCGGTTTGAGGCGCGCATTCGCCGGGGCGTCGAGGCGCGGCAGCGAAGCGAGCAGCCCCTGCGTATACGGCATTTTCGGCTCTGCAAAAATCTGCTTCGCGTCGCCGTATTCCACCATGTTGCCGCCGTACATTACCAAGACGTCTTTACAGGTCTCGGCGACTACTCCAAGATCGTGCGTGATGAGAATGATCGCCGCTCCCGTCTCGCGTTGGAGTTCGTTCATCAGTTCGAGAACCTGCGCTTGAATCGTCACATCGAGCGCGGTCGTTGGCTCATCGGCGATCAGCAACTGCGGGTTGCACGATAGGGCCATCGCGATCATCGCGCGCTGGCGCATGCCGCCGGAGAACTGATGCGGATAATCGTCGACGCGTTTTTCCGGCGAAGGGATGCGCACTTTGCGCAACATTTCGATCGCCGTTTCGCGCGCCTCGCGATGGTTGCGCCCCAGATGCAGGCGCACGACCTCGGCGATCTGCTCGCCGATCGTGAGCACCGGGTTCAGCGAGGTCATCGGATCCTGGAAGATCATCGCGATGCGGTGCCCGCGCACGTGGCGCATCTCCTCATCGCGGAGTTTCAGAAGATCGCGCCCGTCAAAAAAAATCTCGCCCGATTCGATACGCCCCGGCCGATCGATCAAGCGCATGATCGAAAGCGAGGTCACCGATTTTCCGGAGCCCGATTCACCGACGATGCCGAGCGTTTGCCCGGCATCGAGAGAGAATGAAAGGCCGTTTACGGCGGTAATGACGCCGTCTTCGGTTTGAAAGGTCGTGCGGAGGTTGCGGACCTCGAGCAGCGCCATCGCGGAGTCGGCTAGATTCCGGTTAATGCGAGAATCGTCATCGAGGCGACGAACAGTACCGCTACGATTCCCGTAACGCGCGCCAGTTGTTCGTCCATGCCGAGGCGGCCGCGATAGGCCGATTCGACCTTCCCGCCGATCGTACCGGAGAGCCCTTCGTTCTTTGTCGTTTGCATCGCCAGCAGCACGATCAGCGCGAGCGCGGCAATCACCGCGAGCCCGGCAACACCATGCGTCAGCCAACTCGTATGTTGCTGGAACCACGTATGGGGTGCGATAGCGGCAGGCACGTTCTGCGCGGCCTGCGCTGCGAGAGGATTCGGCACCGTCGTCGCTCGTGCGAGCGGAGCGGCGTGCTGGGTTGCGGCACCTGCGGCTTGGAGCGGGTGCGTTGTGGCGGCACTAGCTGGCATGAAAAATCAGACTCCCTGTGAGGGTTGTACGGCTCAGGATTCTATCACGAGGCGGTAGCCCCTACAAGGCAGGCGGCTATTCGCCGAGCGAGCGCCCGGGCATCGAGGCCGACCGCGCTCCGCTGCCGTGCTTGGGTGTCGGCCTGCAAAAAGGTTTCCCCTACCCCGATCCGCTCGACCGGAACGCTCGCCCCAGCATCGGCGAGCGCCTCGAGCACCGCCGAGCCAAAGCCGCCGGCGAGGCTGTGCTCCTCCAGCGTTATCAGCAAATCGTGGGTGCGCGCGCAGCCGAGGAGCGCCTCGCGGTCGATCGGCGCGACGAAACGCGCGCTATAGAGCGTCGGAAGCGCAGTGCGAAAATCACCGTACTCGCCGCTCTCGAGCAACGCGTAGGCGTCGATCGCAACGTCGACGGTGTTGCCGAGTGCAAAAATCTCGACGCCGCTCCCGGCACGCAGCAACTCGCTCTTTCCGCGCTCGATCGGTGCGGGGGGATCGAGCGTGCGCCCGCTACTCGAACCGCGCGGATACCGAATCGCGACCGGTCCGTCGCAGTCGAGCGCGAACTGCAGCATCGGCTGCAATTCCTCTTCGCAGCGCGGAGCGAGAACCGTAAAATTCGGAAGCGTGCGAAGATATGCGATGTCGTAGAGCCCCATATGCGTGGGGCCGTCATCGCCGACGACGCCGGCGCGATCGATCGCGAAGATCACCGGCAATCCTTGCACCGCGACATCGTGGACGATTTGGTCGTAGGCCCGTTGCAGAAACGTCGAATAGATCGCACAGACCGGCCGCAGTCCCTCCGCTGCCGCACCGGCGGCGAAGCAGACGGCGTGCGCTTCGGCGATTCCGACATCGAAATATCGATTCGGAAAGCGCTGCGCGAATTTCGAAAGTTTCGTGCCGTCGGGCATCGCGGCGGTGATCGCGATCACCCGTTCGTCGCCCTCCGCAACCTCGATAAGAGCGCCCGCAAACGCATCGGAGAAGGTCGGCCGAGCGCCTTCTTTGATCTCGAGCTTTCCATTCTCGATATCGAACGCACCGCAACCATGGAACGTCCGCGCGTCGCGCTCCGCCGGCTCGTATCCCTTGCCTTTCACGGTGCGAACGTGCACGAGCACCGGCCCGTCGATCCCGGCGGCGGCGTGCAGCGCCGCCTCGACCGTCTCGAGATGGTGCCCATCGAACGGCCCGAGGTAACGGAAACCGAGCTCTTCGAAAATAACCGCAGTCTTCTCCGCGGGAGCGACAAAGCGCACCGCCGCGACCTCTGCGCTGGCAATCGCTTTGCGCGCCGTTCCGCCGAACGGCAGGTGGTGCAGCACGTCCTTGGCTTTTTCGCGTGCGTAATTTACGAGCGGCTTACTGCGTAGGACCGAGAGATACGAGGCGATCGAGCCGACGTTCGGTGCGATCGACATCTCGTTATCGTTGAGAACGACGATCAGATTACTCTGCAGTTGGCCGGCGTTGTTGAGCGCTTCGTAAGCCAACCCGCCGGTGAGCGCACCATCGCCGAGAACCGCTACCACGCGCTCGCTGCCGCCGCGACGGTCGCGCGCGATCGCCATTCCCAGCGCGGCGGAAACCGACGTGCTGGCGTGCCCGGCACCAAATGCATCGTACGGCGACTCGGCACGCATCGAAAAGCCCGAGATGCCGCCGCCCCGACGTAAGGTTGAGAAACGGTCGCGACGACCGGTAAGAATTTTGTGGACGTAGCTCTGGTGGCTGA
>DAHUYY010000181.1 GCA_027306845.1 Vulcanimicrobiota bacterium
TCGAGAGCATCTGAAAATCGTGGTGCGATAGCCGCACAGGACTTTTCCCGCAACCTGCTAACGGCTGCGGCGATGGATGCTTCCGCCCCCTCTTCAGTCGACGCGTTCTTCTTTAAAAACCGCGGCGCGCTGCTCGCTCTGCCGGCGCTCGCGCTCGTGGTCTTCGGCGTGCCGACGCTGCGCGCCGCGCTGATCGGCATTCCGATCGCCGTGCTCGGCGAATTGCTGCGCATGTGGGCGGTCGGTTACTCCGGCGTAACGACGCGAGGCGACCACGTCGAAGCCCCGCACCTCGTAACGGCGGGGCCGTACGCTCGCGTGCGCAATCCGCTCTACGTCGGCAACTTCATCACCGCACTTGGTTTTGCACTCGCGTTTACCGGCGGAAATTCGCCGACGATTCGGCTCGTGCTCGTGCTCGGTTCGCTTCTCTGGATGTCGATCGTCTACGGAATCATCGTCCCGCACGAAGAGCGATTCTTGCATGCCACCTTCGGTGACGCATTCGCTCGCTATTGCGAGCGCGTTCCCCGCATCGTTCCGCGCATCGCTCCGGCCCCCGAGGCGACGGGTACGTGGGATGGCAGCGTGATCGCGCGCGCCGAAACGCGGACCTTCGTAACGTTTCTGGTGATGCTTGCGATCTTAGTAGGCAAGGGGCTCCTGCACCGCTAGACGCGAGGTTCGGCGAGGCCTCCGCTCGAAGCGGAGGCGGGTTATGGAATCCATGCAATCATCAACCGTCGTCCTCGGCCACGCGCGCACTCCGTTCGGTAAACTCGGCGGCGCTCTTTCGCCGCTTCCTGCAACTTCGCTGGGCGCCGCCGCGCTCGTCGGCGCGCTCGAACGCGCCGGGCTCGACCCCAGCGAGATCGAACACGTCATTTTCGGCGAGGTGCTGCAAGCCGGCGTCGGGCAGAACCCCGCGCGTCAGGTGCTCTACAAGAGCGGCCTTGCAAAAACCGTCACTGCAGAAACCGTCAACAAGGTTTGCGCTTCGGGAATGCTTGCCGCCGTCAATGCGATGCGCCTTATCAACAGCGGTGCAAACCGCGTGGTCGCCGCCGGCGGAATGGAATCGATGAGCAACGCGCCCTATCTTTTGAAAGAGGCGCGCAGCGGCTATCGTTTCGGCGACGGTACGCTTGTCGATGCGATGATTCACGACGGATTGTGGGACTGCTATTTCGGCATGACGATGGCGACGCAAGGTTCGAAAGTCGCCAACGAACTCGGCCTCACGCGCGAAGCGCAAGATGCATTCGCTTATGAAAGCCATCACCGCGCGCACGCAACCGCACAGGCCGGCGGCTATGCCGACGAACTCATCCCGGTGAAGGTGGCGACGAAGGCCCGCGGACGCATCGTGCGCGACGCGCTGCCCGCCCGCGGGCGCGAGCGCATTCCCGCAACCATCGGCGCGCCGATGAATGCGTTCGATCATCAGCCATCGGCTGAGTTCACCTTCGATTTCGAGAAATACACGCCGTTCGTCACCGGCGACGTGCCGTTTACCGCCGTCGAGCGCGACGAGGCGGTTCGTGCCGATGCGAGTTTAGAATCGATGGCAAAACTCAAGCCGCTCGAACGCGATGGAACGATCACCGCCGGAAATGCGCCGGGGGTAAACGACGGTGCAGCGGCGCTCGTGCTCGCGCACGCCGATTATGCGCGCGAACACGGGCACGCCGCGCTGGCGACGCTGGTCGACCATGCAACCGTTGCGTGGGACGCACCCTATATCGCGTTGACGCCGGCGATGGCCGCGCAAGCGCTGCTGGCAAAGCACGGCATGCGTGCGAGCGAGATTAACGTCTGGGAAATTAACGAAGCGTTTGCGAGCGTCGCGCTGACCTCTGCGAATCGATTGGGAATCGACCCGACGGCGATCAACCTTCGCGGCGGCGCGATTGCGATGGGGCACCCCATCGGCGCGTCGGGCGCGCGCATCCTCGGCACCGTCATCGCGCAGTTACGCAAACGCGGCGGCGGCTTAGGCATTGCCGCAATCTGTTCGGGTGGAGGCCAGGGCGACGCCGTTCTCGTGCGCGTCGACTAAGCGATGCCGCTACGCATCGCCGTCATCGGTGCCGGACAGATGGGCGCCGGCATCGCAGAGGTGGCCGCTCGAAGCGGCCATACGGTGCTTTTGCACGATCGCAGCGACGAACTGATCGCTCGCGGAATCGCAAACATCGAAAAAAACCTCGCGCGCGCAGTCGAGAAGGGCCGCATCGATGCCGCCGGCCGCGACGCAGTCGTCGCACGCATCGAGCGTGCGGCGCGTATCGACGCACTCGACGTCGATCTCGCAATCGAAGCGGCAACCGAAGCGCTCGATCTAAAGCTCGCGCTCTTCGCGCGCCTCGATGCCGCCACGCCGGCGAACGCGATCCTCGCTTCGAACACTTCATCGATCTCGATTACCACGCTGGGTGCGGCGACCAAACGCCCCGAGCGCGTTATCGGGATGCACTTCATGAATCCGGTTCCCGTGATGGCGCTCGTCGAAATTATCCGCGGCATCGCGACCTCGCAAGCAACTTACGATTTCACCGAAAATCTTGCGCGCGAAATGGGAAAGACGCCGGTAGAGGTTCGCGATTTTCCCGGTTTCGTCTCCAATCGCGTGCTGATGCCGATGATCAACGAAGCAATCTACGCGCTCTTCGAAGGCGTCGGGAGCGTGGAGGCGATCGACACGGTGATGAAGCTGGGCATGAACCACCCGATGGGGCCGCTACAACTCGCCGATTTCATCGGTCTCGACACGTGCCTTGCCATCATGGACGTGTTGCATGAGGGCTTCGGAGATTCGAAATATCGACCGTGTCCGTTGCTCAAACAATACGTTGCTGCCGGCTGGCTCGGGAAAAAGAGCGGCCGCGGGTTTTATACCTACGCATGACCGATCGATCCGCCGCTGCACGATTTGAAATTACCGACGAGCAGCGGCAGATCGCCGCGCTAGCGCGCGAGTTCGCGCAAAAAGAGATCGCTCCGCATATCGCCGCGTGGGACCGCGAACACTATTTTCCACGCAGCCTCTACACCAAGATGGACGCGATCGGGTTGATGGGCGTGCTCGTCGACGAACGATACGGCGGCGTGGGCGCGGGCTATGGAGCGTACGCACTGGCGGTGGAAGAGCTCGCGCGCGTCGATGCGGGGAGTGCGGTGACGCTCTCGGTCCACGCGATGATCGGCGCTGCGATTGCTAAACTCGGCAACGAGTTGCAACGGCGGGAATGGCTTCCGCGCCTGAGCGGCGGCGACACGATCGCCGGATTTGCATTGACCGAATCCGATGCCGGCTCCGATGCCGGCGGCATTCGTTCGACGGCGACGCGCCGGGGCGATGGTTTCGTGCTGCGCGGCCGCAAGCAATGGTGTACCAACGGTACGCACGCGGGCGTGGTGATGGCGATGTTCCGCACCGGCGGCGTCGGCCCAAAGGGAGTGAGCGCCTTTCTCGTCGATCCGAAGACGCCGGGCGTAAGCGTCGAGCGCGAAACCGAAAAACTCGGAATTCGCACGAGTAACACCTGCGATCTCGCGTTCGACGACGTTTACGTCGGCCCCGAAGCCCTGCTCGGCGGTGAGGGCGAAGGCTTCGGCGGCGCGATGACCGCGTTGCAAGGCGGACGCATCGGCATCGCCGCACAGGCGGTCGGCATCCTTGCGGCTTGCCTCGATGCATCGGTGAAGTTCGCGCAAGAACGCAGTGCTTTTGGGAAACCGATCGGTGCCTATGAAGGGGTCTCGTTTAAAATTGCGCGCATGGCGACCGATTTAGAGGCGGCGCGTTTGTTGGTCTATCGAGCGGCCGCGCTTGCCGACGCCGGTACGCCGTCGCCGACGCTCGCGAGCCAGGCGAAGTTTTTTGCCTCGACCGCTGCACGCACGCACGCATCCGAGGCTTTGCAAATTCACGGCGGCTATGGATTCACCACGGAGTTCCCCGTCGAGCGCTATTATC
>DAHUYY010000182.1 GCA_027306845.1 Vulcanimicrobiota bacterium
CACGCCGGCCAACGTCATTCACCGCGGCCAGCAGGTCACGCTGATCGCCGCGTCCGGTGGCTTCGAGGTCCGCATGAGCGCGGTGGCGCTGTCCGACGGTCGGCTCGCCGACCGGGCGACGAGCGAGGCGAATCTGCAGGTTTCGTTCCATAGTTTGCAGATTCGCCCCGGCTCGATAGCGTTACTTCCTCGGGCGTGCCGCTAAAAGAGATTCCAGAGAAATTGGTTGTAGACTTCGTGGTGATATTGCACTTCTTGCGGCTTCACGATCGTGCCCAAGAGGCGCGGACAACGGTCGGCACTCGCCTGCTTCAGTTCGGCATATTTCGCTTGAACCTCGGCGCCGAAAAGTTTCGTCACCCACTCCGACTCACGAAAATGCGCGAGCGCGTCATAGATATTGTCGGGGAGAAAGCGATCCGCTTGACGGAGGTTACGAAGCTTGCTGATGCTCCCTTCGAGACCGGTCTTAAAGACGGAGAGCAGCACCATGTACGGGTTGGCATCCGGACCGACCGAGCGCACTTCGACGCGCGCGCTTCCTTCGTTGCCGATCGGCACGCGGATCATCGACCCGCGATCGACGGCCGAGGCCTTAATTTGGTTCGGTGCTTCGAAGTGCGGGTCGAGCCGCCGATAGGCATTGACGCTCGCATTGAGCGCGAGACAGATATCGTTGCCGTGCGTGAGCAGACGGTCGATAAATTGCCACGCGAAGGTACTGATTTTTTCTTGCCCTTTGGGATCCCAGAAAATGTTTTTCCCGTTTTTCTTTACCGAGACGTTCGTGTGCATGCCGCTGCCGTTGACGCCGATGACGGGTTTGGGAAGGAAACTCGCCGTCATCCCCAAGCGGGTTGCGACTTGGCGGCAGATGAGCTTATACAGCTGAATCTGGTCGGCGGCCGCAACGACTTCGCCATACCCATAGTTAATCTCGAACTGCGACGGTGCGACCTCCGGGTGATCTTTTTCGTTCTCAAAACCCATCGCGCGTTGCACTTCCGCGACCATATCGATAAACGTGCGCAGCGAATCTCCGGGCAGCGAGTGGTAATAGCCGCCGGTGTTGACATATTCGAATTTCGCCGTTTCGTGATAACGACGCTCGGCATCGAGCCCTTGAAAAAGGAAGCCTTCGATCTCGTTGGCGGCGTTGAGCGTATAACCGTTTTTCGTAAATTGCTCCGACGCGAATTTTTTAAGCGACCCGCGAACGTCGCCGGCGAACGGCTTGCCGCTGCGGTCGATGACGTCGGCGAAAACGAGCACTTTACCGGGACCGAAGATATCGGCCGGCGCCCAATAGAACGCGCTCCAATCGAGAAAGAGCCGTAGATCGCTCTCGCGTTGGGCGGTAAATCCGCGAATCGAAGAACCGTCGAAGGTGAGATTGTCGTGCGACTTCAACAAGAATTTCTTATCGTAGTCGAGCATATGCAAGCGTCCTTCGAGATCGCTAAAGAGCACGGTCACCGCCTTGATGCGGTGCTCTTCCTGAAGGTACGCTAGACGTTCGTCTTGCAGCGTCGCTGGTGCAACCCGGTCCTTGCGATGATGCTTGGCGCGAAGATTCAATTCTTCGATCTCGGTATACGAGAGAGTCAGGAACTCACGCAATTCGCTACTCATGGAGTGGGGGGTTGGCACGGCACCCCCGCTCGGCCTTTGTCCACTCGGTAAAGCCTCGCCGGAGCGCGCTCGCCAATCGGCGAAAGAGCCGCCATGCTAATCCGCCGCCTCGCCGACTGCCCGGAGGTTCCCTGGCGCAACGGGGCGGGCACGACGCGCGAATTGTACCTCGCCGACGCCCTGCGCATAACGGTCGCCTCGGAACGCAGCGAGGCTCAATTCTCCGATTTTAGCGGCTGGTCGCGCACGATCGTGCCGCTCGGTGACGGCCTCTCATTGCTGCTCGGGGAGCGGCGCGAGGTCAAAATCCCCGCGTTGAGCGCCTTCGCCTTCTCGGGCTCGGAGCGCGTTCGCGCGCGGCTCGCAGCCGGGCCGATCGACGCCTTCAACATTATGACGCGCGACGGAACGCTCTCGCACCGGGCGATCTCGCTGCCGTTTGCAGCACCGCACGCGGAGCAGGCCTCCGCGATCGCCCTCTTTCTTCTCCGCGGCACGCTCTCGCTCGCGGGCGAGGCGCTTGCAGCCGGCAGCTTCGCGTTCGCCGAAGGGCGCGGTGAGTGCGCCAAACTCGCGCGCATCACGCTGCCGCCGGAGGCGTCCGCGCTCGCGTTCTTCATCGAACGCAAGCACGACTGAAACAATTTGCAGCGCCGCTCGGTAAGGCGGGCGAGATGAATGCACCGACAGGCTTTTTTATTCGCGCCCTCGCGCTCGCCGCGGCAACGATCTGCACCGGTATCGCGTCGCCCGCAGGCGCCGCCACGCCGCCCTCGGCGGCGCAGTATTATCGCGACGCGCTGGCGATCATGGAACGCCAACCGACGCCGCCGTATCTGACGTTTCAAACGATGATAACGCTGCACGGCCACCCGCCGACATGGGATATCTATCGCTTGCGGACGAGCGACGGTATCGAAAGTTCGCGCGAATTACCGCACGGCAAATGGGAGAGAGCGACGAACGGGGGGATCGACCCCACGTGGCTTGGCGTCAGTAAGATCGTTCGCTACGGGCTCGACATGGCGCAGGCGCAGAACGCATCGAATGCGCCGCCGAAAAACTCCGCAAAAATGCCGACCGGGCTGAAGACGATCGCGATCGTTACCGCCGTCGCGCCGCACGACTATCGCATTACCGACCGCGGCGCAGCGATCTGCCCGAACGGCGCGCCCGGACACGCGCTGCACTTCGAAGCGATTCGCAACAAACAACGCCGTCTCCTAACGCACGTCGTTATCGAGAGCGCGACGGGTCGCTTCTGCGAGATGCGTTTCTCGGTCGCCGATTCGCTCGTCGCCGTCGGCGTCTCGGGATATCTTGCGCTCCATTTCGGCGAGAGCGCCGACTACTGGCTCGTTCGCGACGCGCGCTTCGTGATCGGTTTTCGTTCGTTCGGGCTGCAGGTCTCGCAACTTACCGTGGGCTTGGCGTTCCAGCACGTCGCCGCCCCGGCGACGCTACCGGCGGTCGATTTCGCGCCGATACCGTCACCGGCACCGGCGCGAGGCAACCGCTAGCGGCGGGTGACCGCGAGGACCGGCGTCTTGCCGGCGATGATCGAGACGCGCAGCTGCTGGTGCGGCTTCACGTTGGAGAAACTCGCGCTGCCGGTTGCGGTCAGCGTGGTCTCCATGCCGTTGGGGAGCAGCACGAGGGCGTGCCGCGCATCTTTGACGGCTTCGACTTGGACGACATAGGTGCCGTCGGGGACGAGCGAGGCGCTGACCGTCGCGGCCGATGCGAGGCTCGGAGCGATCAAGGCGCTGAGGAAAACGGCGCCGATCGAACGGCGTACGATTGAAACGGACATGAGGGTTCCTTGCAATTGGTGGAGGGGATGCGACGATCTTCCTCTTTTCGGGGCGCTCCGACTACGACGTTCCGCAGAATCCTTCATGAACGTTACGTTGTTTTTACATTCTGGCGCTCCCTCGCTCTGAAACATCAGCTGCCGCGGGGCGGTAAGGCGCGCGTATGACCGACCGCTCGCTCAAATTCACCGCTCTTGCCGTCCTTGCGGCCGCACTTCTCGCCCTCGCGCCACCCGCGCGCGCGGCGGCGCCCTCGGCGACTAGCTACTACGAGGCGGCGATCGCCGCGATGAAGCGACTGCCGGAGCCTCCGGCCGCGATCTTCACCACGCAATTTCACTCCAGCGGTCTCTCCTTCTACATCACCGCGACGAAGGGCGGACGGACCGCGATGGCGGTGCTATGGGGCGGCAATGTCGCGGCGCTCGGAAACAAACGCTATCACACCTCGATGCTCGCGCGCGGCAATCGCACGCTCAACGTCGATGCGAAGGGAAAGCACTATTACAGCACCGCCCCG